>JAGQPK010000719.1 GCA_020426755.1 Planctomycetales bacterium | reverse complement strand
GTGACTGGCGTCGTACTCTACCAAGTTATGGCTTCATTCTTGTTGCCATTATTCCTGGCCAGTGTGCTGACGGTTATTTTCCGCCCCGTTCACCAGCGAGTCAGCGCACAACTCAAGGGGCGTGACGCGACGGCGGCACTGTTAACAACCATGATCATCCTGCTTACGGTACTCGCACCTTTGGGAACCGTCATTACATTTGCGGTGCGGGAAGCGTTCGGTGCCGTGGGCGGTGGTGCGGCCGGCGGGGTTGCGCTCGAACAGGTCGACCGCGAGATCAATGATCTGCGTCGCAAGTTCGGCGTCGAGATTCCCTTTCGGCAGCTCTCGACCCCCGAAAAAGCGGCGCCGCTTGGCCTGGCCGACATCGACTCGCTCGTCCGCGCGCTGCCGGATCGGATCATCTCCGAACAGCCAATTTCCGAGGAACAAGCGGAAGCGATCGCGGCAACTGGGGCCGCAGTGCAACTGCTCCGCAAACAAATTTCAGAAGTCGCCCAACGCGTCATCAACGATGACCTCACGTGGGACGCCGCGCGACGCAAGCCGGTTGAGTATCGGCGCACGTGGCGGATGTTAGACCGCCAGCGAGTGGGAATTGCCGACTCGTCGCTCGTCGCGCTTATTCAGCCGCTGCTGGAAATGGAGTACACGCTGCAGCGGACACAGCAGTTTGTCGCTCACGGGATGGAGTCGCTTGACCCCGATCCGACGGTGGATACTCAGGCAAATGAGTCGGAAGCTGACGCTCCGGCGGACGCCGAGGGGGATGTCGACGAGGAGCCTGCCGCGAATGAACGGTCGCTGGTCGTGCTGGATTCGAGCAACGGTGAGCTCTCCCTGCAAACGCCAGTGAATTACGCCGAACTTCGCCGCCGTTTCGGACGGATGAAGGCGACTTACGAGGCGTTTAGGATCGATTTGCTGGGTGGGCCAATTTGGGCCTGGGCGACGGACTTGGCGAATCCCGGTGCCGCACAGTTAGAGGAGCTCGTGGCTGCGATTCAGAACTACCTCCGCGGTTGGTTGCCGTCAGTGGCCGGCCAGGCGACGGCCATCTTTGGACAGTTAATTCTCGGCGTTTGCATCATGACGCTCGCCATGTACTACTTCCTCAAAGATGGGCCCGCCATGGTGATTACCTTGATGAAGCTGTCGCCGCTCGACGATCGCTACGAACTTGAGTTGTTAACCGAGTTTGACAAGGTGAGCCGAGCGGTGGTGCTAGCGACACTGTTGTCGGCTGTCGCCCAGGGAGTCTTGGCTGGTATCGCCTATCTGATCGCTGGCTTCAATTCTGTCTTCTTGTTGACCGCGTTAACGATCATTTTTGCGCTCGTGCCCTTTGTGGGAGCCGCTGCGATTTGGCTGCCCGCGGCACTCTGGATGATGCTGATCGATGACAACTACGTTGGCGGCGTCATCATGATGGTCTATGGATTCGCCATCATTTCCATGGTCGACAATCTGATTAAGCCAATCGTGCTGCACGGTCAATCCAAGTTGCATCCGCTGCTAGCGTTGCTGAGCGTCTTGGGCGGCGTGCAGGCATTGGGACCGATTGGGATTTTGGTTGGCCCCATGATTGTCTCATTCTTGCAGGCACTGCTGAATATCCTGCACCACGAACTGCAAGCGTTCGATGGCGAGTCACGGCCGGTCGGTTCGCACGTTCCCAACGCGATGTGACCCTGCGCAAGTCTAGGGTTGCAACCAATCTTTACACGGTTCGCTATCAAGCAGTACCATGAGGTGCGTTCCGGCCGTTTCGTCAGATCGAGTGACGAAGTGCGACGGGACTTTTGTCGGCAGCGCCGTGAAGGCAGGGAGGTTATGCGATGACCGGTTGGGCGATTCTCTTGGTGTGTGCGTTGGGTGCCGACGAGACCGGTTGGCGCTCGAACGCGGCCACTCGCCGTAGCCCGGCCACAACGCAACAGCATGACGTGCGCCCGGCATCCGCGACCTCGGCCTTCTCGCCAGAAGGTGATTTTGTCGACGATCTGGTGGACCGGGCAGGGCAAGCGCTTCAAGATGCGGCGCAGACCGCGGGCCAGGAAATTGAACGTCGCGGCGGCGTGGGAAATATGCTTGAGCGATCGGGTGGGCGTTTCCAGGATCAGCTCGATGCCGGCGCGCGATGGCTAGACGATGCGATTCACAGCGATGTCAATGGTCAGTCATCTCGCTTTGATGTGAACGGCAGTTCGTCGGGTAGAAGTGGACGCGCGACGAGTGCCGCTCGGTCGCCTGGTGACAACCCTTTCTGGGATGATTTCGCCGACACTCTAAATATTCCCCTGCGTGATCTGCCACCCAGTTCACGGACCGGAACCTCGCTTGTGCAGCGTATTCGCGTTTCCGACGCACGGGATGAAGCGCCGCTTCCGCCACTCGTTCGCGGTGAGCGTGTTGCTCGGAGCAACTCAATCTCCACTAGTCGTCGCAACCCAGTCGAGAACTTGCCTGCGAACCGATGGGACGAAGAAGACCAACTTGCCCAATACGACGACGACCTGCCCGCACGATCCGATGTGGATTCGGGCTGGTTGCAGGAGGAGCCCAGCGGCGGGCGCATGGCTGGCAGTCGCGGGTTTGCGGACGACCGCTTACAGAATGAGACGCGTGGGAGTTACCGTTCACGCTACCAAGATTCCGTTGCAGATTCAGGCCAAGTCCGAACTGCGTCGCGCAGGCAGGTCCAATTACCTAATGATCAGGAGGCGGACGACGCGATTTCTGCTCGCATGGCGCAGGCACGTCGACGCACGCTTGAAGAAGCGGCGACACGCGCGGATTCACGGGCGCGAGGCAGGCGTGGTGACCTGACAGAAACACGACTAGCGGCCAACGAGTCGCGACAATACATCCCGCCGCTAGACGACAATTTCGACGTCGACACGACGCGACGTAACTCCAGCGGCGACCTGGACTTCGATAATTTCGATGAGGCGGCTCCCCAGCGTGGTGCGGCGGGATCGGTTGAAGATTCTTTGGAAGGTGATTCACCTAGCGACGGGGTACAAAGGCTTCTAGCCAGCCGCCCGTGGTGGCCGCTAACTCTCGCAATCATCGGGCTGTTCGCCTCGATCTGCTTCAATATCTACTTAGGATGGATCGCCTGGGATCTGTACACGCGATACCAAGACGCAATTGCTGACGTTCAGGAACTGGAAACGCGCCTGGAGAACCAGCAATTCGAGCAAGGCACGGACAGCGGCTCTTCCCGGCGCTTGTCGCGCGCCGCGGCACTCTAGCGTTTTTCGGCGAGCGCGTCTTGTTCGCCGAAACGGAGCTTGTGCCAGTCTTTAGTTCGCCGCGCGCGGTTAGTTCGCCGCAACGCGCTAGCGTCGGTTCGGCCCTGGCGCCGATTCAGCCAAAACCGAGAACCGTGGCTGATGCCTAATGG
>JAGQPK010000718.1 GCA_020426755.1 Planctomycetales bacterium | reverse complement strand
GTCCATCAGTTTCAGCAGCCGCTGCTGTCGTAGTCGACAGCCCTCGATTTCGTTCGTAGTCATCAGCTAGATCGTTGCCTTTTGCGACGCGGCGTGTGTGTAACGTGCGAGATTCTGACTGCAAATTGTTAAGCGAGGATTTCCTGGACCACGTGGCCATGTACATCCGTCAGGCGCATATCGCGTCCGCCGAATCGATAAGTGCTCCGTTCGTGGTCGACGCCCAACAGATGGAGCATTGTGGCGTGAAGGTCATGGATCTCCAGCTTCCCGTCGATCGCCTTGTATCCCCATTCGTCTGTTTCGCCATAGCTGGCCCCGCCGCGTACTCCGCCACCAGCCAACCAGACCGTGAAGCCGTATGGATTGTGGTCACGACCGTCCGAACCCTGCGCGAACGGCGTACGTCCGAACTCGCCAGCCCAAACGACAAGCGTTTCCGACAGCAGACCGCGTTCCTTCAAGTCCGTCAATAACGCCGCGATGGGTTGGTCGACGGTATGGCAGTTCTTCGTATGCCCGTCACGCAGGTTGCTATGTTGATCCCAGCGGTCACCGTTACCGCCAGGGCAGGTAAGCTCAATAAAACGCACGCCCCGCTCGACCAAACGTCTCGCCAACAAACACTGCCGCGCATAAGTGCGCGTGCCAGCCCACTCGTCGTCAAAGCCGTACATTGCGAGCGTGCTTGGTGATTCGCCACTTAGATCCATCAGGTCGGGGACCGACGACTGCATGCGGTGAGCAGTTTCGTAGTTCGCGATCGCCGACTCGAGCGCATCGTTGGCCGTTCCGGCACGAAGTGAGAACTGATCGAGTGAACGGATCAGATCCAATTTGCGGCGTTGAGCGACAGCATCGCGTTCACGAGGCTGAATGTTGGCCACGGGAACGGCCGTCGATTGAAAGACGGAGCCTTGGTAGGTCGCCGGCAGGAAACCCGAATTGAAGTTGTCCAGGCCACCCGGCGGAATCAGGCCGCCGTTGAGCACCACGTAGCCTGGCAGGTTTTCGTTTTCACTTCCCAAGGCGTAGTTGACCCAAGCTCCCATACTCGGCCGCCCCTGCAAGCCGGATCCTGTGTGCAGGAAGTAGTTGCCAAACGTGTGCTCGGAAAACTTCGACGTCATGCCTTTCAGGAATGCCAAGTCGTCAATGTGCTCGCGCAGCTTAGGCAACAGGTCGCTCACCCAATTACCGCTCTCGCCATAGCGAGCGAATTTCCACGGCGACTGCATGACGCGACCGATATTATTGAACTGAGTGGGCTCGAGCTTGCCCATCGCTTCGCGCGGGTCCTGCCCGTGGAAACGTTCCAGCAGCGGCTTGTAATCGAACGTGTCAACTTGAGACGGGCCACCGTCCATGTACAGAAAGATCACGCTGCGCACGCGTGGAGCATGATGCGGCTGTCGCTCGATTGTCGTCGCCAGGCTTGCTCGGCCATTCCATTCTTGCAGCAACGCCGTCAGCGCGACCGCGCCGAAGCCCATCGAACAACGTTGGAGCATATGTCGCCGGCTAATGTAATTTGCCATTTATCGAGTCACCCTAAAACAGGAAGTTGAATTCCTTAAGGTTCCAAACTGCGTGACAGACATCCGTCCAAACTGCCAACGAATTGTCATCGGTGTCGTAGTGCTGCGCCTGACTCGCAATAAACGACTGGATCAAGGCACGTTGCTCGGGGCTGGGGAGATGGCCGCAGGCAGTAGCAAAGAGCTGGTCAATGCGCCCGTTTGCGTCCGGATAGGTCTCGCGCAATTCAGCTGCCCAACGCTTTGCTTCCTGCCAAATGAATTCGTCGTTCATCAAGATCAAGGATTGAGCGGGCACGTTTGATTGGCTGCGTCGCCCCATGGTGCTAAACGGAGCAGGCATGTCGAACGCGAGCATTGTGGGCGCCAGGAAATTACGCTGGATCTTAACATAGACACTGCGGCGTCCCGCTCCGTCCAGCGGCCCGCTTTCCGGTCGGCCGCGGCCCGTCATGAAGGGCGTCAGATAGACCGGGATCGCTCGTCCGTACATGGCCGTGTCCAGGCGTCCCGAGTTCTGTAGAATCGAATCCCGCAATGCCTCCGCCGTCAACCGCCGCACCAGCGTGCGATGCCAGAGTCGGTTATCTGGATCACTGGCCTCGGCTCCTGCGTCCCTTGTCGCCGAATCCATTTGATAGGTGCGAGAGAGCACGATTTGACGAATCACCTCCTTAATCGACCAGTCCTGGCGGATCAGATTTAAGGCCAGCCAATCAAGCAACTCCGGGTGCGTCGGCGCCGTGCCCATCACGCCAAAGTCATCGACCGACGAAACGATGCCGCGACCGAATAGGTGATGCCACAAGCGATTCACGATCACTCGCGCCACCAACGGATTGTCGGGCGATGTCAATTCTTCCGCCAACATGCCACGTCCCGACTCGGTCGCGGGTGCATCCCGTTCGTGTGCGCAGGCGGCCACCAACATGTGTCGCGGTACGGTCGCGCCGAGATTGCGATGTTTCCCGCGAATGTGAATCCGCTCATCTTCCGGCGTGCCCTCGGCAATCGCCAACGCATAAATGGGCGTCGGTGTTTCGGCTTCCAACGCCTTGACTGCTGCATACCGATCATGCGTTTCGGCCGCGACACTCACTACTTTCCATTGCAACAACCAGTTCAGTAACTGCTGCTGTTCGCAATTCAGTTCAGCGGCATTCGCGGCGACGACTTCCTGCCAGTGGTCGGTCCACCAGGCCAGATGCTGTGCTCGATCCCATTCCGGCCGAGCCTCGCGGGCCCATCGGCTGGCCAAGTCCGTCGGCGGATCGACGGGCGGGCCTTGATCGGAGAAGACGATCTCGGCGACTTCGGCAAAGCCATCGCCCTCGTCCAAAATTTCGATATGAGCGCGGTGGCCCTGATAGTGGTCCAAGTCTCGTCGCTGCGTGATCCAACGGAACTCACCGTCCGTCTTGACATTATTAAGTGTGCAATCCGCGAAGAGCAGCGAGCTGAAAGTGTCCATCACATAACCGTCGACGATCAACCGAATCTGAGTCGCGTCACAGTTGATCCGGTAATGGATCTGCTGATGCTGAATTTCGAATGTCGGCGATCGCAATACGCCACGTAGCTTGTTGCCGGCCTGATTGCTAGCCGCCACACCCGTAGGCGCGAAGCGAGGTTCAGCCGACGTGGAGCTCAAGCGCACACTGCGGACTGGCGTCGTGCCGAAGGCTTCACCCGTGACAAACCAGTCGTCGAAGCCCTGCGCGGAGAAGTCGACGAGCGTCGTCGCGTTAGCGCGCGACGTCTGACTGGCGGCTTGTTGACGTTGCACGTCGTTCCGCAACTCGCGTGAGCGTTGCTCGACTGCGTCGGCGTCACACGATATGAGTTCACGCAGAATGAATGCCGGATGCGATG
>JAGQPK010000717.1 GCA_020426755.1 Planctomycetales bacterium | reverse complement strand
AGCTGGGACTATTGGTCTCGTTGATGTCCTTTACGAGCGTCGGTGGAGTGCTGCTGTCCAGCTTCCAGAGCTCGACACCGTGTGCCCCATCGTTGGCAGTAAAGAACAAGGTTCCTTGATGGACTGTGAGCCAAGCAGGATTCGCATCGCCGTTGACATTGATGTCGGAAACGATCGTCGTGCCTTGCTCGGTACCATCACTCCGCCATAACTCCTGACCATTTACGCCATCGTTCGCTGAGAAGTAAAGCGCTCCGTCGAATCCCATCAAATCGCTGATGTTGCGTAGGCTGGGATTGTTTTCAAGTTGAATGTCCTTGACCATGGTCGTTCCTGCCGGTGTACCATCGCTGATCCATAATTCATTTCCATGGACGCCATCCTCAGCAGTGAAGAACAGTCGCTCTTCGGTAGAGACGCCATCGAAAATCTCTGCGACCGTCAAATCACGCGGCCGCAACATGCCAGTGGGGCTGATCTGGGTCGTGCCTGCGGACGTACCGTCGGTCGCCCAAAGCGTTTGCCCTGAGTTGAAGAACAGTTGACCTCCCATCACAGTCAGGCTCGTTGGGTTTCCGGCGACTGGCAGCATGCTTGTGCCTTCCGGCGTTCCGTCGCTTTTCCAAAGCGATCGTGTGCTGGGCAAACTGCCGTTGGCGTTGTACTTCTTCGCTGCGAAGTACAGCTCGCCTTGGAATACAATGACGTTGTTGATCTCACTCGGCGGCAACGCGGCGTTGAACTCCTCAAACACAATCGTTCCTGCGTCAGTGCCGTCGGAGGCAACAAGCTGTGAGTTGGCGATGAAGTACAAGCGATTGTTGTAGGGCACTAGATTTGAGATCGCCGAATCGCGAGTTCCAACAGCGAAGTCGCGCAGCATGTGCGTCCCTGCGGAGGAGCCGTCGGATACCCACAGCTCACGTCCAGCGGTCTGTGTTTCAGCCGTGAAGAAGACTTGATTGCCAAGTGCGACAAAGTCGGCAGGCGCCGAGCCTTCGTTCCGACTCGTCGCATTAATGTCTCGCAACAACTGAAAATCGGCATTCAGCATGCACCGCGTTTCGAGCGACTCAGCAAACAATCTTCGTTGCAGGCGGCGCCGAACTGCAGGAGCGACTCGTCGTGCTAGGTGGTTGGATTTGTTCATCTCGTTTCCTCAGTTGATTGTCAAGTTCGCTGTCAGGACTAAGTGCGCCACTTGTGCCGAGAAGGGGCCAGAAAAAGTTCTTGAAAAGCTCGGTGGCGGGACAGAACCGACGCTAACGCGTTGCGGCGAACTGTATCTCGCTAGCTCACGAGTTCGCTATTTCGCTAGTTCGCCGAAAGGCGCTAGCCGCGGTTCTTGGCATTGGACGAATCGGCGCCGGGACAGAACCGACGCTAGCGCGTTACGGCGAACGACAAACTGAGCAAGTTCGCCGTAGAAGACACGGTGACACACACCGGTTACTGTTTTGGGGCGTGGGGCGCGCCGTCCGCGACTGAGCGGTGATCAAACTCTCACAGACATTGAGTCGGTCGTAGCTGTTTTGTTACGCTTGTGACCAACAAGAGTCACAGAGCGAGCATGACGTATCGAGAGAAGGCCCTGAGAAGCAGGTATTCCGCGGGGCTTAAGCCAAGCCGTGAGCTGATTGTGGAAGACGAGATCGGCATCTACCGCAACTATGCAGGCAACGTGCGCCGCGATTAGCTTCCGTACGGACGTCCTAGGGAACTGCTAAAACGCCGCTACTCAGCTAGCGGCGGTTGTTCCACTACGTAGATGCTCATTTTACACGGAGGTGCCAAGTATACGCAGGCGATGCGTCCGCACTCAATCGTCTGCTCGGTCCAGAAGATAGGGGGCGACGCGAGAGTGGCAGACTTGCTGCGATATACGCACGATCGGTGTCGCCCGCTGCCGAACCCAGCGGCTGATGCCTTTGTCCACTTCTCACGCCGCGTCGCAAAGCGACAACTCGCGCTACTCACGCTCTGTTAAACCCAGCTTGCGTCGCCCTTCGTCCGAGATCAAGTTGGAACTCCAACTTGGTTGCCAGGTTTGCTCAAAGACGACTTGCCGTACGCCAGGAATGTCCATCAGGCGTGCCCGAATCGGTACGGATTTCGTCGGATGCACCGAAATCGAGCCGTCGACAAAATAGCCCAGGCGCGGGCGACCTCGGTGAGGCATGGCCATGACGAGCGTGACGACGTCACCGCGAACTCGGACGTCATATACCAGACCAAGATCGACGACATCGATGTCGGCCGTGTAGAGTTGTGCGTCCTTGCAATCGCGTAGTGCTTGCCAGATTGCTGTCTTGGGTACGGGACCATCGCCCAGTTCGCCGGAGCGAGCAAGACGGGACGCCGGAACGTCGCTAGCGGAACGAGCAGCAGACTGAGTTTCGGCCACAACCGTATCTACGATGGTGTCCAGCTTGCCCGCCTGGACGACAAGCGGATGCAGCTGACGGCGTCGCATCCGCTCCAATTCGACAAGTCCTGCGCTCTCTGTAAATGGAATCACGGCATAGGCATTCTTTTGTCGCAAGACTGCATTCTTGGGGATGTCCTTTACCGGCAATGGATAGCGACTCCAGACATGTCCGTGCCAGCGATAGTAGAGCAGCGGGGCGCCAGTATGTTTGAGTTCCGGCAGGCCATCGGCGCTATGGTCGAGAAACAGGGCTGCGATCGCATCACCAGATTGGCGATTGAAGAAGCCGACACCCCAGAGCTGTTCTTGTTGATCCGCACTGACGTTTCCCGTGTGGGCGTGACCGTCACGGTCAATCCATAATTGATCGGTAAATGATTGCCCAGAAAAGACCCATTCGTCGTCGCGCAAAGCTTCAGCACGGAACGATTGAATCGCTTTCATTGTGCTCCGTTTCTCAAACCAGGGGAGGCCCGAGTAGAACCGGTACTCGACATCAATATGCATGCGGGCAGGGGAAAAGACGGGATGTATCGGAGACACTGGAAAACCCCAGCGGCGCACGACCGTACAGAGCGGTCCTCGCACGACTTCATAGTCGGGGCAAGATTCCCACAATGAAATTCGCAATTTCTGAAAACCGCCTTCATCGACATAATCGTGAGCCCAATCAATGCCGGGCGGCTCGCCATGCCCTTCGCCGCCAGAAAAAAGTTCCAACCCGTGTTCGCGACGCAACGTGAGACGCTCAAGTTGTCCCGTTTGACGAGACAATTTCGCTTTGAAATGCGCGTTGGAGATATCCAGATCAAAGCCTTCACCGGTCGTAGCCAAGTCCGATGGGTACTCGGGCAGTTCTGCGTTTGGGTTTCCATAGAATATGAAGTACGTCGACGTGCTGCGTGCATCGCAGTCGGCTAGCCACAGTAAGCGACATTCACGGTGGGAGCCCCGTCTGACCTCCGACAGCACTTGACTAGCAACTT
>JAGQPK010000716.1 GCA_020426755.1 Planctomycetales bacterium | reverse complement strand
GGGGCGGAGCGTAGGCGTTGATTTGGCCCGAACGCGCGTCAATCGTCAGCTTCGCACCCGGCACCAACGTCTTGAGCATCTCCACGGCGGCATTCGCGTCGACGTTCTTCGCCGGGTACACCGTCAAGATTGGTGGCGGCGGCGGTGGGTCCTTTGGCTTTTCCTTCGGCGGCTGGGGCTCGGGGATCGACGAGATAATCGCGTTGACCGAACGCATCGTGCCCGCCGTCGTAACGACCAACAGTTGCTTGGTTTGCGGTAGCACAGTCGCCTTGCCGAACTTACCCAACAGCGGAGTCACCTCGGCGCTAACCGCCTCCGGCGGTCGCTTGCCCAAGGGAAACATGACCTCCACCAGCTCGAACTGGCCAAACTTGTCGAGATCATCCAGAGTGACGCGGGGCACCAGGCCTTCGGGAACTCCGTTGTTCAGATTCGCGCAGATCAGCATTCGGTTGCGGCGAATCAGCGCGTAGCCGCGTGAACCAAGGACACCGTTGAGCAAGTCGAGCGCTTCGTTGGGCGAGTAGCTGCGAGTATCACTATAAGTAAAGTTACCCGGCGGCAATTCGTTGACCACTAGCGACAGATCAGCTTGCCGGGCAAACCAATCCAACACGTCGA
Source organism: Planctomycetales bacterium (assembly GCA_020426755.1). Taxonomy (GTDB): domain Bacteria; phylum Planctomycetota; class Planctomycetia; order Pirellulales; family Pirellulaceae; genus JAGQPK01. The sequence continues at coordinate 2,792 of JAGQPK010000716.1, read as the reverse complement.
TCCACTTCTGCTCGCGGAACTTGAACTCAAGCTCGGCGGGCGCCTTAGCCGCATCCTCGTCGGCAACCTCCGCAACCGGACTCGCCGGCGCAGCAGACGGATCAGGCTGTGCGTTCGCGACAGTCGAGCAAGCCAGCCAGACGATGACGAACAAGCTTAGTCGAATCAAGGTCGAGCTGGACGTCGAACTTGATCGCAAGCTAAACCGCAAGCTAAACGGTGCGCTAAACGGTGACTCGCAGCGAAATACGGACAGACAACGAATCATCGATGCGGCTGCTCCACGAATTGTCAGAGGCGGGATAATCTGGGCGGGCAGCCATTATTAGAAAGCAAATCTGCGCCGGACGAAAGTCTATGCCGGACGCGCTAAGAATATTGAATATCGAATTTTGAATTTTGAATTTTGAAGTGCATCGAGGGGGGGGATTTCTTGGTCCTCATTCCGAAATCCGAGTACGAGTACGATTCTTTACAAGAGGAGCAGCCCGTACTAGCACATAGCGAAACGATACTCTCGTACTCCTACTCGTACTCCTACTCGTACTCCTACTCGTACTCCTACTCGTGGGAGCGACGTCCAAGAACCGCGGCTATCGGCGAACTTCGACTAACGAGTACTCGTAACACCGCAATTTTGCGTTGCGTTTGCGAGTCTTATTTCTTCAATTTGCTTAGCGCGTCGACCAGTCGTTGCTGTGCGAGATGGATATCGATCACCTTGCCGTCGGCGTCGACCAGCATGACGAAGGGAACCATTTCGATCCCGCACTTGATGGCGTTCGGGTTCTCGAAGCCGGCAGCTTGCGGATCGGGGTTAACAAGAATGGTCCACGCTGTGGGGTTTTCTCGGATGTAGGTCTCCAGCGTGGACCGTGAATCGTCGAGGCTAATTGCGACGACCTGCACATCGCCGCCGGCGTGTTCGGCGATCGCAGCCCGAATCTCGTCGGCAAACTGCGGCCAGCCTTGATGCCAGGTGGTCCAGAAGCAGACCAGCGTGGGCTTGCCGCGATACGTTGACCAGTCGAACGGTTGGCCGTTGAGCTGGACGCCCTGGAGCGTCAGGTCGGTACCGATCAGATTCAGGCGTTTGAGTGCCAGGTCGACACTCGTTCCGATATCTCGTGCCAATTCGTTGTCAGTCGCTTGAGCGTAGCGTTCTCGGATGCGTTCGTAGGCCTGCTTGGCCTCGGCGAAGTTGCCGCTAAACTCCAAAAACTGAGCGGTCTGCATCGCGTACGCGGGGCTATTCGGATCGTTATCAGCCTCCGCCAAAACGGCGTTCAAAGCGTCCAACAGAGCCGGTACGGAACCTTCCTTGTCTTCCGAGACGGCTTGAGTGAGTCGTTTTAGATTGTTGTAGGTCGCTTGGCTAAGCAGCATCCGCGCCTCGTCTGACACATTCTGATCGGCGTTGTTTTCAAAGCGTTTTCCGATCAGTCGGTAGCCTTCCGTCGCAACCTCGACTTGGCCTCTTTCAAACAGCCAGCTCACCGCATCGCGCGTCATGTCCATGACTTCCGGACCGGCATCAGGGTCGTCTAGGACGGCCTTGAGTTGCGTGAGCAGGGCGTCGACGTTCTCACCGCCCTCGGACACGACTTCCATCACTTCATTCTGAAACTGAGTCGCCTTGGCGAGCCGCGCCAGAAAGGGATCGCTGCCACTGAGCAACTCCTTCACATAGGAGTCGTATTGACTGCTGTATTGATCCGGGTCGACGGCGGATAGAGTGCGCAGAGCCTCCAGCCGCAGGCGGATGGCACGGGTGCGAGTTTCGTCAGGAATTTGCTTGGCGAGAATTTTATCGCAAGCATCCAGCCGCACGCGCATGACACGCCGGATCGCTCGTCCGAGGGCTTCCTGATCGGGGGTCGGGGCCGCCGCGTCGCCCTCGTCCTCGGGTGCGCCGAGTTCCTTGATTTCGGTCTGCTCCATGAATTCGAACAGTTCCTCGGGCGTACCGTCCGGCACCTCGATCGGCGGCTCCGCCGTCACGGTCTCCGGCGTTGCGTCCGCATCGGCGTCCGCGGTTGCCACCGCACCGCCGTCCGGCGACTTGCTACAACCACAGAGGGTCGTCCCCAAGCATCCCAACGTCACCAACATGACACCGGCAACTTCACGACGGCAGATAACTCGAGTGGTGTACTTCACGAAACGTCCTTTGGTGTCGGGTAAACGGTCAGAGAATCGGGACCACGCTGCTGACTAGCCGCTACGTGTGCCTCCATAAGATGGCGAAGGATGGCGAGTATCGTCAATGCCGATCGTCGCGAGTCGGGCCGTCTTTGCGCGTGTTTCGGCTCAGCGCCGCAGTGTTTCGAGCTAGTTCGCCGAAAGGCGCCAGCCCAATGGCACTCGGTTGAGATAACAGGGCATCGGCGCCGAACGTAATGTGTTCCGGGGCAACGCCCCAGCAGATTGCCTAGCCCAGTCCGCAGGGTGGGACCGCTGGGCTAGGCAATCCCTCTGGCCGTTGGCCCGAGACTGCCGCTCAAACCATCACAGCTTGCGCAGGAAATTGGCCACGAGTGCCGACAGGGCAGTGGCATTCTGGAGATTCCATACGACGCTGGGAGACGGCGATTCCGCTCGATCGCGTGTCCGGCTGCGGGCGAGCAAGCGGCCCAAAGGCAACTGCGCGGCAACTGCCGCTGCCACGATCGCACTCCATCCAAACGGTGGCTTCAGCACGATGACGGCGAAGCCCGCGATTATGCCGAACTGCAGCCGCTCACGTGACGACCACTTCAGTGCCGTGGCGAGACCATACGCAATCGCAGCAG
>JAGQPK010000715.1 GCA_020426755.1 Planctomycetales bacterium | reverse complement strand
TCCACGGCTGACCGTAATCATCTTTCGCAACAAACTCGTGACCCGAATTGAAGAGCAGCTTCCACTTGTTCTTACCGGTGACATAGGTCGAGTTCTGTCCGCGATTCTTAAATACGATGTGATCGTAGACGATACCATCGTAAACCAGCGTCGCCAGAAAATGGCGATTGTTGTAGGTGCTGTTGTACTGGCTCCGCGTTACGTCGGTCTCGTTGGCGATCAAATGATATGCCGGCAACGAGTTCATCGTGTCGCTGGTGTAAGTGACCACCGGAGTCACACCAGGTTGACTCGCACCCGCCCAATCAGGAACGCCATCGTAGACAAAGTATGCGAAGTTCGGTGAGGGGTCGTCCGCGTAGGGTACTTGTACCGTATCGCCGATGGCATCGGTGGCGATGATTCGATAGCGAATCAAACGACGATGTTGCTGCAGCGAGCCCGGCAGAACAACCGTGAAGACATCGTCGAACGCTGTTATGTCGCCGTCTACCCCCGCGTCATTCATCGCGACCGATGTCCATTGTGACACATAATCGGCATCAGTCAGACGCACGTAGTGGCCAGCGTCGACGACCTGATATTGGAGCACGACCTGGCTGACACGATCGGCGTCCGTACCTTTGATCGTGATCTTGACCGGATCATCCGATTTGGGTTGTAACGGGGAATGATTAACCTGACGTAGCAGCGGCGGTACATGTTGGGATGCGACTGAATTCGGCTGATTGGGCGTCGGCAGAGCGCCGCGCCAACTGCCACCCAAGTCGTTGTCTAGATTGCTGTCGATCAATTGCAGCGAGTGTCCCGGCGCGTCTCCTACCGTGGGCCAGGGAAAACCTTGTCCATAACTTACGATGTCAACAAGTTCGCCACCTGCCGCCCGCAACTCGATTGTCTCACCGTCACCATCCAACCGCCCTTGCCAAGGCCCCAGCGGAATCGTGGCGAACTTCGTTTGAAAGTCGACGGGATCTTGAGCAACTGTCAGAAGACTCCCGCCTGAGAGGTTGGTGCCGGCAGGAAAAGTGAAACTGACTCCACGCGAGATCGACCAGCCTGACAAGTCAACGCTCGCAGAGCCTCGGTTGGACAATTCGATGAATTCCAACGGCCGCGCACTTTCGTCCGGCGCTGAATGAATCTCGTTGATCACGACTTGACGCAATGCGGCTAACGTGTCCACGACGATGCTCACTTGCGTCGGATTGGAAAGATGGTGCCCATCACTGGCCGAATAGGTAAACGTGTCCGTTCCCGTATATGCGGGTGCCGGCACGTATCGAAAGCTGCCGTCCTCAGCCAGTTCAAGTGAACCGTGTTGCGGCGGTTCGACTAAGATTGTTGCGAGTGCGTCGTTGTCAACGTCCAGGTCATTCGCCAGCAGGCCATCGCGCGACACGACCGTCAGTTCGTGGTTCGGAGCCACGTAGTACACATCCGACTTCGCCACTGGCAAATCATTCACGGGCGCGACATTGATGATCACCGCCGTCGGCAGGGAAAGCTGAATGCCGTCGTCCGCCGCATACAGGAACGTGTCCGAACCTGCAAAGTCACCTGAAGGCTCATAGACAAACGACCCGTCAGGCAACAACTCAATTGTTCCATGCGTTGGCGTACTCAATAAAGTTGCTGCGAGTCGATCACCGTCCGCATCAGCATCGTTACTTAGGACTCCATCGCTTGCCGAGATCAAGAGCTGTTCATCTTCTTGCACGGCATAGGTATCGGCGGTGGCAACCGGCCGTGAGTTCGAATAGTAGCGGCTCACGTCATCCAATAGTGCTGATATTTCCGCTTCGTCTAACATGCCATCGAAGATTTGGATTTCGGCAATGTCACCACGCAGGGGCAGCGAACCGCCCGACAACGCACCGATGCTCATGTCGACTTCATTTGCACGCGGAACTGAGCTTGCAGCGTCAGTATCGGTAATCGTGCCTCCGTCTACAGAAATCGCGAGATGTGAGCCGGTCCGAGCAACTACGGCGACGTGAAGTTCACCGTCATTCCAGCCGTCGCTGCTTGAGTAAACCGTCTGGGCTGGTTGCCCGAATCCACCACCCATACCTGTTGCAAGGCGGCCGGCCGCATTGATGCTGATTCCCCAATCCTGCGCAAACCCCAAACTGTTTGCATCGAGTAATCCCGTATTCTGAAACCAAGCACCGTTTGTCCCAACGAGCTCAGGAGACGACGTGGCAAAGACGATGGCGATTGTGAAATCTGCGATGCCGCTCATTGGACTTGTACGCTGATCGACGCGGAATGAACTAGCACCGTCAAAACGGATCGCTGCACGTCCTCCAAAAGCATCCTGCCGGAACGTGGGACTACCGATCGCCTGGGCAATAATGCCGGACGTCTGATCCTGCCAAGCAGCGAGCGGTTCGTTATCGCTCATTGCTTGCGCCAAACTGTCAGCCAACCAGTGGCCGACCAAGTTTCCAGCGAGAACGTATCTAGCTTCGAGATTCTCGACGCCAGCGTGCCATGCTCGTTTGAAAAGTGCTCCGTGAGACCGCGACGCGTTTCGTCGTAGGCTGCGTGTTGAACAGTTGAGTGAACGCATGGAGGTACTATCCAACCAGAATTCAGAGAGTGGTGGAGACGCGGCATGTCGAGTCACAGTTTGCGACAAGTGCCGGTCTGATGAAATCAATCGTCTCGTCGACTGTCGCGTGTACTGATTCTGCTCGGTCAGAAATGTTGTTTAGCCAATCTCCATTGACGCTGCAATCAAAATCGTGTCGGTGAGGACTCAGGAAGCGGGAATGAGGATACTGGGTCTCCAACTACGGAGTATTCCTTCCCGGCGACGTCGGTTCTGAATGTTGAATGTTGACGCGGGCGGGCTCAGCGCACAGAATCTCAGACTCTTCGATTGATCCAGCATCGTCATCACCCCGAACCTGCGTTCCGACGCAGTTGCCATGAAAATTACCGCGATTGAATCGCTCGTCTGCCACGCGCGCATGCGCAACTGGGTTTTCATCAAAGTCGTGACCGATCAGCCGGGGTTAGTGGGCTGGGGCGAAGCGACGCTTGAATGGCACACCCGCGGAATCGTGGGCACGATCGCTGACTTGGCCACGCTGCTGATTGGCGAAGATCCTCGACGGGTCGAGTATCTCTGGCAGATGATGTGGCGGCAGCACTTCTGGCATGGGCATGGCATTACGCGTTCAACAGCGATTGCTGGTATCGATCTGGCGCTCTGGGATATTCTCGGCAAGATTCATGATGTCCCGTGTCATCAACTGTGGGGTGGGCCGGTGCGCGATAAGATCCGGCTGTACTGTCACCTCGGCGGCGGAAAACTCGAGAGCTTCTACCAGACATCCGTCGATAACGCGAAGCAGTTTGGCGACTTGGCGAAGCAAGCAGTCGCCGACGGCTTCTCGGCCTTCAAATCG
>JAGQPK010000714.1 GCA_020426755.1 Planctomycetales bacterium | reverse complement strand
GCACTTCTTCCGGCTGCGATCCAATCGCATCGGCCGTCAGTCGAGCCATCTCGCGCGCGTTCTGCAAACCGAGTTCCCCGGTGCACGCGTTCGCATTGCCCGAGTTAGTTACGATAGCGCGGATGGAGTCGGACGGAGTTCGCTCGCGATCAAGCAGCACAGGCGCTGCCACGACTTGATTCTGCGTATAGACACCCGCTGCAACGCAAGGTCGGTCGGCAACAATTAACGACAGGTCCAAACGAGACGTGTCGCGTTTGATTCCGCAGTAAACACCGGCGAATTGAAATCCTAACGGAATCTGGTCACTCATTGGAACTCCTTTGTGAGCTTCGTGGCTTCGTGGCTTCGCAGGGAAAAGTGTCGCGAGTCAGTTACGCTCGGTCATCTAGAGCAAGCCCCTGGTTTGTGGTTGGCCGAACATCAAGTTCATATTTTGCACGGCCGCGCCGGAAGCACCTTTGATCAAGTTATCGATGCAACTGACAACAACGACACGCTCACCAACGACACGTAGGCTGATGTCACAGAAGTTTGTGTGTGCGGTGTACTTCGTCGCTGGCAGATTTTCAGAAACTCGCACAAACGGGCACTCGGCGTACTTCGATTTGAGAATCTCCAGAAGTTGCGCTTCGCTACGTGCGTCCGTCCGCTTGGCGTATGCGGTCGTCAGGATGCCACGGTCCATGGGTACCAAGTGAGGCGTGAAGATCAGGCCGACATCAGCTCCGGCCAACGTCGAAAGAATCTGAACGATTTCCGGCGTATGTCGATGTTTGCCGACGCCGTATGCGGAGAAGTTTTCATTGCACTCTGGAAAGTGAAAGTTCAGTTTTGGCGTACGTCCACCGCCGGATACGCCGCTCTTCGAATCGATAATCAAATCATCGGTGGCGATGGCACCCGCCTGTAGCAACGGTCCCAATCCCATGATCGCCGACGTCGGATAGCACCCAGGATTAGCCACCAGTGGTGCGGAGACAATGTCAGCGGCGAAGAATTCGGGCAGACCGTAGGGCGTCGTCGGCAACCGCGCGGGATCGGGATGGGTGGTCGCATACCATTTCTCGTAGACATCGACGTCGTTGAGCCGATAGTCGGCGCTAAAATCCACGACGCGTGTTCCAGCCGACAACAGTTCGGCACACGCCTCGGCGGAGGCGGCATGTGGCAGACAGCTAAACACGCAATCGCATCGGCCAGCCAGTTCGGCTTGACCAATGTTCTCTAGATGCAGGTCGATGCGGCCAGCCAATTGCGGATGCACCTCGGCAATGTGCTGCCCCGCCTGGCGACTCGTCAAAGCGACGATCTGCACCTCGGGATGTCGCAGCAACAGCTTCAGCAATTCCAGCCCTGTGTAACCTGTTGCTCCGATAACTCCGACTCGAATCATTGCTCTGCTTTCCCTGACCTTGGAGACTTATGTTGCGATACCGACACCCCTGCGCTCTGCCGGGTTCGGCACGCCCGAACTAATACGTCAATGAATTCACCTAAGATAACCCAGGTAGCCCCCCAGACGGAACGGGACTGCCAATGGAGGCATGGCGCTGAAAACTTAAGTTGACCGCGTTGGATCAGATACGTGCCGGCCGTCTGCTTGGCTGAAATCAGCTCGTCCAACGGCAGTTGAAATAGAGCGGCGACTTCAGCCGGGTTCGGCTGAAAATCCGGCAGCGTTTCGGCCAAGGCGACGTGCGGCGTCACTGCGAAGTTGCTGTTGAAGACGTAGATATCGGAAAGCTGTCCCAACCATTGCCAGCCATGGCTACACACACCAAGCTCTTCCTCAGCTTCCCGCAAGGCCGCCTGACGACTCGACTCCCCTGCTTCGATGGCTCCTCCCGGCAAACTGACTTGGCCGGCATGAGCGGACAGGTTCGGTTGACGTTCGGTCAAAACAATGTGCCACCGCTGGTCATATGGAATCACGAGCACCAAGACGGCGGCCGGTCGCGCATTGACGCGTGGTGGCCCCGCATGGCGTCCGTAACTGAGTCGTGGCGAATGCCGCTGGGCACGTTCGCGAGTGCCGCCGAGTTCAATCGCAGCCCGTAGCGACTGAGCAAGTTCGCCCTCCGAAAAGCAATCGATTGTGAATTGCACGCCCATCTCAGTACACCGTTCCGTGTTGAGAATCCGAGAATCCCCGTTCGCCGAAAGGCGTTAACTGCGGTTCTCGCTGTAGCCGGAGCTAATCACCGTGTCAAACCGACGCTTGCGCGTTGCGGCAAACTAACTAGTTCGGATTGGCAATGTGCTGCGGACCTTGTCTTCCGTCACCCGTGTCACGTGGTGGCAGCAACATTCCGACCTGATATTTCGCATTGCGAAAGACGATTTGCATCTCCGGCAAGTGCACTGGCAAGCGGCTGCGAATCACCACGTAATCGAAGTCGTAGGTTTCTCGAAGCTGCTTCCAGCGCGTTCGGTATTCTGACTTGGTGTGACTGAATTGCCAAGCCTGGACATCGTCGAGACGACGCTTCCATTCGAGTAGCCCCAGAGAATCCTGCGGGACGTCTTTCCAAGTCACGAGTTCAGCACGCTCCGCATACCATTTGAAAGTCTGATGATCTGCTGGAGTCAACAACAGTGCGCCGGCCGGAGTCGACGTGCGTACCCATTCACACATATCACGCCAATCGTACCACTCGCGCGTGCGACGAATTCCGCCCTGCCAATCTGCAGCGGGAATCGTATACGTCCACAACTGGTAAGCGTACCCAATACAGTAAAGGCAGATCGTCGTCAGTGTCGCAATGAAAGCAAGACGTGCCGTGCGCTGGGCAGGATTCACCGCCGTGATTCGCTGCCACCAGAGCAGCGCGGCGACGACGACTCCCAGAGGTACGAACACGTCGCTCGCACGGAACCAGTAGAATCGCATTAGCGAGTTACCGAGCGGTGTTCCACCGATGCTGGCATCAAGCGTCGCCCCAATCGCACTTAGCAAGATTGCCGTCCAGATGATGCCCCACAGTCGCCGACCGCGCGCATCGAAACGAACCTGCCACCAGAACGCCGCAAAAACCACCATCAGTAAGACATGGCGAAGGACAAACAACGGCGGAAAGTCTCGAATCATGAGGTGATGCGAAAGCCTCTGCATCACATACAATTCCTGCGCAGCCTGGATCACTTCGGGCGAGCCATTGCTGAGCTGCAAGGCCGGTACCAAGCCGAACAGCGATAAGGCCCCGCCAATCACTAATCCGATTGCGTGCCGTGGCCACGAGCTCCACTCGCGACGTGGCACGGTCAGTAGCCCGACGGCCGTCATCACCACCGCCCAGCCACCGACGAGCACATGAAATCCCGCGGCCAAGCCGAGCCATATCCAACACCAACCGTAGCTGCCGCGCACTGCATATCGCCAACCTAACAGCACGAGCGCATACGCAATGACCTTGCCTTCACA
>JAGQPK010000713.1 GCA_020426755.1 Planctomycetales bacterium | reverse complement strand
AACGGGGCGAACTGCAAACCCAGCTTGAAACCGACCGCACGATCAATGGCCCCACGTCACATCTCGCCGGGCCCTCTAATCGGCAATCGGTCTCTCCGATTGTGATGGCTTGGGCCAAGCAGTTAGCGACGCGAATTGAACGCGTCGAGACTTCATATGCTCCGGCTGAGAGTCGGCCGTCCGAGGTCACACTCGCCAAGGCAACACTCGCCTTAGCGACCAAACGCTTCGACCTCGCGTCTCAACAGATCACGCAAGACATGGCGCAATTGTCACCGGATGCCGAGCACCTTAAGAACGCCTACGTTCGTCTGACAGCCGATTGGCACTATGATCAACAGCGATGGAAAGAGGCCGAAGATGCCTATCGCCGATACGCCTCGAGCGACCCGAACAACATCGAAGTTGCGGAACGCCTGGCGGACTGTCTCCTGAAACAGGGCAGCGAACAGCAGGCCATCGTCGCTTACGAACAGGCTGCCGATCGTTATCGGACGCAAGGGGTGCAGGAGCTGGCCGAGTGGGACTATGGTGCGGCATCATTATCGCTAGGCGCAGCAGTTCGAATTTGGCACTGGCGGCTCAATCAGGGCGACAAGCAACATTCAGCCAAACTGGCACAGGCTTTCGCGGAATGCGGTGAAGCACTTTGCATGTTGGGACAGCCGACGCAAGCTGAACCGTTCTTTAAGAACGCGATTCAGTTGACCACGCGCCTGCTGCAAGATACTCCTGGTGACAACAAATTGGCCGCCCAGCTTGCCGAGCTCCAGCAACGACTTGCGGTCTTGCGACAAAGAACAACGTCGCCCGCGGCCATTCCTTAGATCACGATTTCACTGCGAATCATTGAATAAAACACGTGCGAACGACTCACGCGAAATGTCTGCAGCCGAAGTCTGCATTGTCGCATCGTCGTTACGACAGAAAATCAAATCTAAACTTGCGATCTGTTCAGCGACGACATGGTGTTCATTCCAGTTTCGTCCTAAGTACTGAGCGACTGGTTGCCGGAACACCTGAAATCCCATCTCATCTGAGTATGACATTTCGCGAAAACACTTGAGCCAACGATGATTCGGATAAACGTCCAGCGCACTCCGCGGACGTTCCCAAGTCACCGGCAGGCCCGCTCGCAACAGATCTACTTCGTCCCCGTTACGCAACTTGGCCCGCGCTACATACCAGCCACTACGCGAAGGTGATTCGGCAAACATGTTCCACTTCTGGCCCAGACCAACGCCAATTGTTAAAAACTCGCTTTCGACCAGCGGGGCCCAAGGCCGGACCGTAGCGGGTAGACCATTCAGGTTCAAGAAGATGCTATACAGCAGGGCAAAACCGCAAATCGCCTGTGATATCTTGGCCTGCAAGAAGTATCTAGATAGCGTTGAGTGCATGTCGTGCGGAACTTGGGTGTCTACTTGCGATACCTTTCGGAAATTCGCCCACCGTTCGAGTCGGTCCCAGACGAATGTCGGCACGAAAAGGATCAACCCACAAAGTGACACGTAGGAGAATAGGCCGACATTCAGCAACATCACGATTGCCAGATGCATGCTCGCCAGTAGCAACGCGACAACAGTGCGCACAACCGGCTTTTTCTGCGGCAAGAACAACAAGAGTGGTCCGATCCATTCCAGGATGAACACGAAAATCGTCAACCCCTTCAATAACCAAGGAAACGCCAGCAGCTTGATTCCAATCGGCTTGGCGTAAAACGCGTGCGTTAGCGATTTACCGATTGCCGTTCCGTACATCCAATCTGCGTTTGATTTGAAGATCGCCGAAAAGAAATACATCATCGCCATCTGTAACAAGATCGCAGCAGACGCGACGGACAACACGCGCCGGGGAAAGTTCCAGTTCAACCCGCGTCGTTTGGCGAGCAGCGAGTCGACAGATCCCACGGCACCTAGAGGCAAAAACATTCCCCAGAAGATGAGCATTCGCAACAAATTGTCAGCGCCCTGCATGATCGCCGGCACCCGATCTTGCACCGATGTGACCATCGCCCAGCAGACGATCGTGGCGAGCCGCGCCTGATAGCCCACCAGCAGTGCAATCCCCGCCACCGCCGCAATCAAGAATAGGAATGCTTGGTACGACCAGGCGCCGCTGCCAAAGTGAAATGACCAGTTCCAAAAACTAGAGTAATAGCGGCAGATGGTGACGCGAGAAAACATCCCGTCGTCCGTATACATCGCCCTCAGATCCGTTGCTCTAATCGCCAGGTCCGACAACAGCACGAGAGCAATGGTAATACGGAACCCGCATAGCGCGCGACTATCGATCGCGAACATACGCTCGATGATCGTTGTATCCGATGTCAACTGCGCTAGCGGAGAGTCCTTCACTGCTTGACGCCGCGAACACATGTTTGACCTTCCGAATGGACTAAATGACCGAGCGCAATGATGGTCGCTTTTTTTCACCGCGAAGGCAAGATGTCACGAAGTTATTCCGAGGGTGACTTCTACAACTTCACATTGGGTACTGAGTCTCTGTCGCGTTGCTTGGGCGACAGCTTCATTCTGCACCGGCTGATATTTTGCGTCATTCGCCTATTTCGTGGTTATCTAACGACAACCGCGAAATACGCGAATGATGCGAAAAGGGCAGGTTTCAGTCACCGGCCGAGCGTTGTCAAGCTCATTGCTTTAGAGTGAATCAACCCAATCCCGCGTTGACAACTCATTCTCGCCAAACACGCGATCGCATTCAACCGCGGTCAACTCAGTTCGCTTGCGTCGAATCGTCAGCGCATGTTGGCTCAGGACGGTTCTTTGGCTGGCGTCCGCCTGACTCAACGAGTGATTAACACGGCGGCGACGCGTGTCTTGGCTGGCCCACGATCTGTCCACCGCGTCTGCAAAACGCGTCGCTGACGGCCGCGACTCATTGGCACTGGCAATCTGCGCAACATTCACAGACGTTGCCGCCTGTGACGCTGTCGTGGCCGCTGCCACATAGGCGCCAGTCTGGAAGGCCGTGACGAGATCCGACGTGCTGAACTCGCCGTCCATATCCCAGTCGCCGGTAGCCCACATTGAGTTAACGGGAAGTCCGTCTTCATATTGTCCGGCTTGGAACACAACGATCAGGTCGGACGAGTTGAACACGCCGTCGAAATTTGCGTCACCGTACGTCGTCTTCATGAGATCGAACACCATCAGGTCGCGATCTGCGGTGTCCACGACGCCATCATTCGTCAAATCGAATTGCATATCACCGGCTCGATACCCCGCCGCAAACAGTGCCAGGTCACTGGCATCCACATTGCCGTCACCGTTGAAGTCGCCCGGAACAACTCCGCTCAACTCATAGGCGCCCGGATTCGGGATCGCAGCCTGCCACCATGCTGCATCGTTGCCATAACTGGCAGCATCCAGCCGCTGCAGCGACTTGCCAGTTGCCAGCGCGGCCG
>JAGQPK010000712.1 GCA_020426755.1 Planctomycetales bacterium | reverse complement strand
CGCGGACTATCCGTCGCCGGACGAGATCCTGGCATACATGCGCGAGCGACGCAGCGTCTACCTGGAATTGCTCGACGGTCTGGCGCCCAGCGACCTGGAGCGACCCACGACCGGTGGTCCGCCGTTCATGTTTGACGTCGGATCGGTCTATCAAATGTCGGTATGGCACGAAGGGTTGCACACGGGCCAGCTAACGATGATCCATCGCGCGCTGGGTAAAACGCCGTTGGCCGACCGCACGGCTTGATTCGTTCCCATTTTCGCCGAGGGGGAAGCGTATGAAACGTCGCGAACTGCGTCTGGCGACGCTATCCGAGTGTGTTGACGAAGTGCAGCGTTTGCACGAACGGGGTTATGATCGGGCAGGACAGTGGGACTTGGCCAAGGTTTGCAATCACTTGGACAAGGCATGTCGCATGACAGTCGACGGCACCTCGTTTTCATTGCCGTTCTTCGTGCCCTATCTCATGCGGTTCCTGTTCCTGAAGAAAGTGTTGCGCGGCGATCCCATGTCGGTTAAGGCCAAGGCACCGCCGACAATGGAGCCCGTTGAAACCATCGGCGAGCCGGAAGCCATTGAACGCTTTCGGGACGCCGTGCGGTTGCTCGAAGATCCAGACACCAAGTACGTTGATTTTCACCCCGTGTTTGGACGCTTGGATCGGGAGCAATGGAAGAAGGTTCAGGCCTGGCACTGCGCTCACCACCTGAGTTTTCTCTTGCCACGGCAGCAGCAACCCGCGGGTTGAGCGACCAATTTTGATATGCCGAGCGAGGTGCCAATTCCGCTGGCATCTTGGACGCTCGAGCGAGACGCAAACCGGCGCTAACACGCTACGCCAAACTAAACGCGTTCGTACTCAATTCAATTTCACTTCTTCGCTTTGGCGGTGCGCAAATGTGGCACGGCAAACTAAACTGTGCCTTTGCTCAACTGGCCTCAACATTCCTTCGTCGATCACCGTCTCACCATGAACGACTTGTTTGTGAATCCTGATGTCTACCTCTCGGATCCACCCTTCGATGAGTGGCTAAAGTTGATCGCGGACAACCGGCAACGCTTGTCGCCGCTGGAATCCCTGCGCGTTGCTGCTCGCGACGAAATGAACGTCGCCGCACAACGTTATTCACTGCGACTGCAAGCAGCGGCGGCGGAAGTCGGCATCGACCTGCCGGTGTTGGAAGTGGCCCACGAGGGCGGGGACGCGCTCGTGATGACGGGACACCAGCCGATCCTTTTTCACTGTGGGATTGCTCACAAGTATCACCTAACGGATCAGTTCGTCGCCTTGGGAAGCGGCGCGGGCATCGCCGTGGCGATTGATACGGACGAGGGTGATCCGACCGAGTGGCTGATTCCGTGTTTCGACCGCACCCTTGCGTCAACGTGGCCAACCAAAGCAGGGCGTTTCAGCTTTGCACAATCGACCGATGAAGGTCTGCCGTACGGTTCGGTCCGATTGAAATCTGACACTGAGATCCGTGCCACAGGACAACAGATCGTTGACCAGTTGCAGGCAGGTGGGCTGGGCGATGCAGCCAAACGCGCTGAACAAGCGACGGACTGGTTCGCGCGTTTGCATCACCTACCGGCGGTGGAGGCAGTACTGATTGTGCGTCGATTGTTTGGGCTAGGGACCTACGTGTGTGACATACCATTGTCGCAGTTGATGACCCTGCGATGCTCGCACCAGTTCTTCGAGAAACTCATTGGTGATCCGATTCAGTTTTGGTCGGAATACAATCGTTTGCTGGAGCAGTATCGTGCTCGACATGGCATCGAGAATCGAGTGAATCCGTTTCCCAATTTGGCCCAACATGCCGATCTCTATGAGTTGCCGTTTTGGAGCATTGATGTCAGCACGCGCCGCCGCTCGGCCGTCTGGTGCACGGTTGACGACGAGGGGATTTCCCTGTGCGATGAATCTGGCACGCCCTACGGTCGTCAGCATAACAGCAACATCGCAGATTGTTTGGCGGGGCTTCCTACTGATCAGATGATTGTGCCGCGACACGCTCTGATCACGGCGCTGATGCGTGGGCTGTACTGCGACCTGTTCGTTCATGGCACGGGTGGGGGCAAGTACGATCAATTCACCGACGAATTGTTGCAGAGCCGCCTGTCGATCGAGCCGCCTCATTTGGCTGTGGCGACCGCGTCGCGTTATTTGTTAGGATCACAGCGAAACGAGTTATTAAGACTAGAAGAGCTCGCCAAGAATCTGCGTGACATGACCTATCGGCCAACGCAGTATTTCAACACGGGAGCATTCACGGCAGAGACTGAACAACAGCTACAGGCATTGAGCGCAGCACGGGCGGATGCGGTGGAACAATTAAAGCAGCTCAAGTCACGCGGCGAATCGGCGCGCGATGTGGACCATCAGATTCGCGACATTAGCAATCGGTCGCGTGAGTTGGTCGAGCGAGCGCTAGAGGCTGCGCTGCAACCTTTAAAGCAGCTTGGACCGGACACGCGGCAGGCGGTGCTCAGTCGAGAATACCCGTGGCTCCTTTTTGGCGGGGCGAACTGACTACTTGGAGTGTGGCCGCGCAGTCGTAGCTTTTGAACGAAGCTGACTACCACAATCGCGGCGCACGTGCACTCCAAAATCGAGTGTACTTGCATCGCATCGTGACTAGAATTGACCGTTGCTATTCGTACAGCGGCCCGAATGACTGGCCGAACGAACTCCAACCGAATGTGAACATTTTGCTATGCCGCGTGAAGCCAACCCTGAAACGAAGGAACGTCTGATTCAAGCGGCCGTCGCGCTAATGCTCAGACAGGGCTACGCGGGGACGAGCGTTGATGAGATCTGCCGCGAAGCAGGCGTCACCAAAGGCTGCTTCTTCCATTACTTTGCGGGCAAGCAAGCAGTTGGACTCGAGGCCGTGCGAGCGTTTCATGCAGCTCGAGCTCGTCGTATGCTCGGCTCACCCAGCCGCGAGATCACAGATCCACGTGAACGCATCTTGGCGACAATGGGAGATTTTGAAGCGATGGCCAACGAGCCTGGCGTCGAACAGGGATGCTTGATCGGCAAATTGGCGCAAGAGCTGGCCGCGATCGATCCAGACATGAAGGATCTTTGCGTCAACTGTTTTGGGCAGGCGACTGAATTGCTCGCGCAAGACTTGGCCGCTGCCAAAGAGACTTATGCGCCGCGGGCCGATTGGGAACCACGCGAGGTCGCGGGGCACTGTTTCGCCTCGCTGCAGGGAGCGCTGCTCGTGGCGCGGTTGCAAACTCAGGCAGCACCTATCGCGATCACGGCGCGGCACCTGCGCGATTATCTCAAGCATCTCCTGGCGACGTAGGACTTTGTTAACCGCAGCTAACGTTTTTACCGCGAGCTAGAAAAATCGCGGCTGACGCTTATCGGCGAGCTGGCTGTTGGTCGTAGTTCGCCGCAACGCGCGAGCGTCGGTTCT
>JAGQPK010000711.1 GCA_020426755.1 Planctomycetales bacterium | reverse complement strand
AACGAGGCCGCGAACCTGCGCAGCGTGCCGCCGCCCAGCGACTGATCGCAGCACTGGACGCGAACCAATTCGCCGATCGGCAAGCAGCCTTTCAAGATCTGAAGGACACGATGACGCTCAATCGCGAAACAGTCGAACAGGCCCTCCAGAGTGACGAGCTGTCGGCCGAAACGAAGTTGCGTCTGCAGCAACTAATCGAGCACGATAACGCGACGTGCAGCGAAGCAACGGTTGTCGCTCGTCTCGTCGAGTGAAATCGGCGATTGCAAGGTATCGTCGTACGCGAGCCTATCCATTTTATGGAGTGCGGCCGCGCAGCTGCCGCTTTTGAACGAAGCCAAGCGTTTCGATTTATGCCCGACGCCCCAACACCAAGCAGCGTCCAGATTGCCGGACGACATTCACGTTTCGTCATGCGACAAGATTCCAACAGTCGCGGCACAACGAACCCTCTGGTAAAGCAATAGCTGCGCGATCGCACAGCGCAACTCATCCTGACGATCACACCCGTCACGCGTTAGCGTCGGTTTGCGGCTCAATCGAGCATTCAGCCCGATCGAGAACCGCGGCTCGCGCCTTTCGGCGAACTTGCAGTCCGCTTGCGGCGCAGCATTGCTTGTTTCTTACGGCGAAAATGCCGCTGGCGAGCCGTCGCTTGAATTTCGGTACGGATTGGTTACGCTGGAGTTCGACCTGAGGGTGTTTTGACTCAACGGCGACTACCAATTCCCGGTCGTCTAGGACTCGCAACACAAACGCCCAAGGTAACCTGCCCATGTTCACGTGCCGCGTGATTGCGACCGACGAACGACTGGGTACAACGTGCTTTCTTTTCAAAACGCGGGAAAACAGGCGTCCCGAATTCACTCATGCAGAAGCCTCGTCGCCAGCGTCGCCGCGGTGCACACCAGAAACCGAGCGCACCCGCCACTCGGGGCCGTCGAACCGCCGCTTGGTTGGTTCCGTTGACGTTAATTCTGGCATTGGCCGGTAGCTACGGTTGGCTACACCAACGTAACGCCGTCCCTTCAGCAGATTCGTTGGTCATCGAAACAACGCCAGTCGATGACGATACGCCAGTCGATGACAATGACGCTCAAGCCCCAACTCCCGTGCCGGACCGATCGTCCGCTACAGCACAACCACTGTCGCCCACGCCCCCAACTGCCGACGCCACTGCCGACGTGGACATTGTGGCGGCGCCAGGATCGACGCAAACTTCGTTTGTAGCGCCGTTGGCGGACGCTTACCGGCGACTTGATCCGACGGCTGATGGATGGGAGACAGAAGCGTTCCACGAGGCGACAAGCCGGCAGTCGGAAAAATTGGCTCACTTGTTCACGGATCTGCTCACGGAAGACGGTTTGTTGTCACTTGCCGACGATCGCTTTGGTTGCTCGGATTTGACGCCGGAGCCTTTGCGAGAAGTTTTCCGCGACGAGTCGCTCCGGGTACAGCGAGCAGAGTCGCTTCCTGCGAAGGAGCCGGATGCCGCACATGGAGAACCTCAGTTGCGTGGCACCGCGGGATTGCGTGCGGCAATTGAACACTTCCGTCAGCTTTATTTAGACGGTCGAATCGAGCGTGTGAAGCTGAAGCCGTTCCGCGTTGCGATAGATGATAACCAGGCCGCGACGACGACGGCTTACTTTCAGTCCTATGGCAAAGCTTCGTCAGGCACGCTGCAGATCAACGCCAAGTGGAATCTCCGCTGGTCATCCGTTGCGGACACCGCACCGAAACTGCTGTCCATTCAGCTAGACGAGTACGAGGCAGTCGAATATCGAACCAGTGAGGCGAACGAACCGCTGTTTTCCGATTGCACGGTCTCCGTGCTGGGCGAGACCGACGCATACGCCAATCAGTTTCTGCGCTCGTCGGATTTCTGGCGTGCGAGACTCCCGCGTGACTTGGGAATCGACGTCGTGGCGAACCATGGCTTGGCCCTCGGCGACGTCAATGGCGATCATCTCGACGACATCTACGTTTGCCAACAGGGCGGCCTGCCGAACCGACTTTTTATTCAGAACGCAGATGGGACGTTGCGGGAAGCAACAGCGGAAAGCGGAGCCGATTGGCTGGACTACTGCGCAAGCGCGCTGCTCGTAGATTTTGACAATGACGGTGATCGCGATCTGGTTGTCGCGCAGGAATGGCGCATCTTACTGATGTCCAATAACGGCCAAGGTCAGTTTCAATTGGAGTTCGGCACGAGCACCGAGGCCCAAGCCTATTCGCTGGCAACGGCCGATTACGACTTGGATGGCGACTTAGATATCTACGTGTGCGGCTACAATCCTACCGCCTCCACATTACGACGTGGGGCGATGGGGGAACCGATGCCGTACCACGACGCCAACAACGGCGGCCGGAATATGTTGTTGCGTAACGACGGAAACTGGGACTTCACCGATGCGACTGCCGAGACGGGCCTGGACCATAACAACACGCGATTCAGCTTTGCCGCCGCCTGGGAAGACTTTGATAACGACGGCGACCCCGACCTCTACGTAGCGAATGATTACGGACGAAACAGCTTATATCAGAACAACCAAGGCCACTTCGTTGACGTGGCAGCCGACTTGGGTGTCGAAGATATGTCATCGGGCATGTCCGCCTGTTGGGGCGACTTCAACCGAGATGGTTGGATGGATCTTTATGTTTCGAATATGTTCTCAGCGGCCGGCAACCGTATCACCTATCAGCGACAATTCAAGTCAGATGCAGATGCGTCCGTACGCGAACATTTCCAGCGAATGGCGCGTGGCAATACCTTGTTTCTGAATACCGGAACCGGCTTCCGTGACGTCAGCGAGCAAGCCGGGGTTACGATGGGCCGCTGGTCATGGGGCTCGCGTTTTGCCGACGTCAACGGTGACGGTTGGTCAGATCTGATCGTGGCAAATGGCTTCATCTCGACCGAAGATACAGGCGACTTGTGAAGTGTCTATTGGCGGCAGGTCGTGTCGCAGTCACCAATCGATGACTTTAACGAGCGAACAACGGTACGCTATCGACAAGGCTGGAAAGCGTTAAACCGATTGCTGCACGAGGATCGTTCGTTCAGCGGACACGAGCGAAACTGTGTGTTTCTTAATCTGCAGGGAGACGAAGGCAGCGAACGTTTTGCGGACATTTCGGCGGCCAGCGGCTTTGACTTTCCAGACGACGCTCGTTCAATCGCACTCTGTGATTGGGATTTCGACGGCGATCTCGATTTCTGGGTAACCAACCGAACGGCACCACGAATTCGTCTGCTGCGTAACAACAGTCCAGGCAAGAACCATTATTTGGCGATTCTGCTGCAGGGCGACGGTAACGTGACGAATCGCGATGCAGTGGGTGCACGAGTTGAAGTGATCCTCGAGGGCGATCAGTCACGTCCGTTGGTCAAAACGCTGTCTGCGGGTGACGCATTCTTGTCTCAGTCCAGCGCTTGGCTGCCCTTT
>JAGQPK010000710.1 GCA_020426755.1 Planctomycetales bacterium | reverse complement strand
AGCGACAACATGACGGTAGGCCGGTGATTTATCGCCGGTAATCGCGGGCAGAAGCATCACGCTCATTCACGATCAAACGCCATTAGAATGGCGCTGTTATCTAGTTCGCCCAGCCCTCGATCCACGAGCGACTGCAATAGCTTGGCGTGCAATTCAGAGAATGGCAGTGGTTGACCGTCGAGTTCCGCGGCGGCGAGCATCAGTCGTACGTCTTTCAGATGCTGAGCGACGCGTGCCTGCGGCGTGAAGTCGCGCTCGAGCATCTTTTGGCCTTTGACGTCCATCGCGCGCGAGTACGACGGACAAGCGCGAAGCACCTCGAGTGTGTTGCTCAAGTTCAACTGCAGCGAACCTGCCAGCGTTAGGGCTTCGGCCAAGACCGCGCGGTGGAGACCGATCGCCAAGTTGACGACAAGCTTCATCCGTGCCGCGTTGCCCGACGCGCCGACCGTGAACTGATGTGGACTGAGCGGCGCCAGGATGAATTGTGCTACTTGCACCGCGGCGTCATCACCGGCGAGCAACAAAAGTGCTTCGCCTTGGGCCATCTGCTGACTCGATCCGGCAACGTTCGCTTCGACCCAGTGCAGGCCCCGCGTTTGACTACGTTGTGACATATGTATGGCATCGTCGGGGCCGACGGTCGTCGTATCGATTAGCAGTTGACCGGTGAGAAGATGAGGTGAGATCGCGTCGAAACACTGCCGGACGACTCTCGCATCCGGCAGGCAAATGACGAGTGGGCTGGGCGATTCTGCCTCGATCAACTCGCTTAACGCTGCAACTGGCCGCCCACCTAAATTCGCCAATTCTCCCCGACGCTGCTCGTTCAGATCGTACCCCCGAACTTGCCAACCGGCTGCTAGCCAGCGGGATGCCATCGCTGTTCCCAGGAGCCCGCAACCCAGCAAGCAAATCGTGTTGGAATCGGTCATCGCTGACCCGTTGGCTGCTGCCACTGCGCACATCGCGGGACGTCCTGTGGAGATTCGACTAAGATAAATTGAAATGAGCGGTCCGATTCGCTCGAGAACGCGTTTAATAGTTGGCCGCGCTGCTCGCGCGCCGTTCGGGCGTTAGACACCGCGGTTCACTGCATGAGATACTCAGCGGTTTGTCACGCTGCAAGTGAATGTTACCTGTTCAGTTCAGCATTCGTCTTTCTGAAAGCAACATTCGTCAATCGCTTCCGATAACTCATAGATCATAACCAACCGACCTCTGCGAACGGTAGTAAGAGATGACACAATCATCCACTCACATATCAAAGCGTAGCGTCTGCGGTTGGCTGCTACGATTCAGTCTGTTGACGCTGTTGGCAGTTCAGAGTTGCTCCGAATTGGTTGTTGCTCAGGAACTCGATGCAGAGGGTATCGAGTTTTTTGAGAGTCGCATTCGACCCGTGTTGGTCGAGCATTGCTATCAATGTCACTCTCCTGAGATGAAGGCTCCGAAAGGGGAGCTCCGCGTCGATTCGCGAGACCTGTTGCGGCAGGGCGGTGAGTCGGGGCATGCGGTCGTGCCCGGTCGCGCTGAAGAAAGTTTGATTCTCAGTGCGCTGAAGTACGAGATGTTCGAAATGCCGCCGGCCGGCAAGCTTGGCGATCAGATCATTGAGGACTTCCAAACGTGGATCGAAATGGGAGCGCCGGATCCACGGGGTGAGCCGACGCCGCGCAGTTCGACGCGACCGCCGCTGGATATTGAGAGCGGTCAGAAGTTTTGGGCGTTTCAGCCGCTACTCGCACCAAATGTTCCACAGGTCGATGATAAGTGGGCCTACAACGACATCGATCGCCTTTTACTAGCCGCCCAGCACGAAGCGCATGTCGCTCACGTGGCCGACGCCGAGCCGGCACAGTTACTTCGCCGAGTGTACTTTGATTTAATCGGGCTGCCGCCCTCGCCTGACGAGATCAGTGCGTTTGTTCGTGCCCCGACACAAGAGGCATATCAGGCCGTTGTCGATCGGTTACTCGAGTCATCACACTTCGGTGAACGTTGGGGCCGTCATTGGCTGGACATCGTGCGTTATGCGGAGTCGACCGGGAAGACTCGCAACTTTCCCTTTCCGTTTGCGTGGCGTTATCGAGATTACGTGATCGAGTCGCTTAACGCCGACGTGCCTTACGATCGTTTTCTCAAGGAACAGATTGCTGGCGACCTGTTGCCGGCGGCGACGGCTGCAGAGCGCGAACGACAACTCGTTGCGACGGGCTTTCTCGCGCTGGGTGCTGTCGATCTCAATGAACGCAATCGTGAAACTTATCGCATGGATGTGGTCGGCGATCAGATCGATGTATTGTGTCGTTCGGTTATGGGGCTGACTGTCGGTTGTGCCCGCTGCCACGATCACAAGTTCGATCCAATACCGACACGCGATTACTACGCACTGGCGGGGATCTTTCGCAGCACCGACACGCTTAACGGCTATCTGCCGCAACGTCGTAATAATTATGGTGCGGATGGGAGTCGCTATTTAAAACTTCCGGTGGACGGTGAAGACTTTCGTGTTGCCATGCAGGACGACGAACCTGCCGGTGCTGAAGTTGATCCGGTCGAGTGGCGTCGATTGCGGCAGCGCGTCAACAATGAGCGTCAAACGCTTCGTGCATTGGAAGAGCAAGTCGTGCAAGCCAACTCGGCAGGTGGCGAACGACGCACCGAACCCGAGCGCCGACGGTTAGTGCAACAACGTCAGTTGGTTCAACGCCTACAACGCGACTTGCAGGCGATGCGACGGAAAATGGAAGCTACCGTCGAAGCAGCGCAGATGCAGGACACCGGGTCACAAAAGCTAACTGGCCCCTTGGCAATGGGTGTGCGCGACTTGCGGCGCATCGGTGACAGTCCGCTCTATGAAGGTGGCGACATCGAGCGGCCTGCGGATTCTGTACCGCGCGGTTTCTTGCAAGTCGTACACGTTGATCAATCGGTGGTGCCAACCTCGGCGCAAAGTGGTCGGTTGGAATTGGCTGAATGGTTGACGCAGCCGGATCATCCGTTGACTTCGCGTGTGATGGTCAATCGCATGTGGCACCATTTGTTCGGACGTGGGATTGTCGAGACGGTCGACAACTTCGGTGTGATGGGAAGTCGCCCAGATCATCCCGAGTTGCTGGACTACTTGGCAGTTCGGTTTGTTGCAGACGGTTGGTCGGTAAAACGCCTGATTCGCGCGATGGTTACTTCGCACGCTTATCAGCAGAGTGGTACCTATGTTGAAACGAATGCGTCAATCGACGGTGACAATCGTCTGATCTGGAGAATGCCGCCGCGCCGCCTGGAAGCGGAGGCGATCCGCGACGCTGTGCTCTACATGAGCGGGCAACTGGAGCTCGATCCGCCCCGTGGCTCGCCAATGCAAGATGTTCCGCTAGTACAATTGCGACGACGAAGTCCGCTCGATGAAGCCGCCGGTCGGTCGCCTTATCGGAGTATCTACCTGCCA
>JAGQPK010000070.1 GCA_020426755.1 Planctomycetales bacterium | reverse complement strand
CAGCACCAGGCAAGAACCGGGATTAGAGCGCGAGTTTCGAAACAACTTGGGCGACGATACGCAACAGGTTTATCTCGGTGACATCCAGCAGCCCTTGCCGGTCGAGGATTCGCCAAGGCCGTTCGATATCGTTGTTTCACTCACGGATCCCTTCGAGTACAACTCGGCGAGTGGTGATTTGCTCGTGGATTTTGCAGTTCGAGGAGGTGTCGACATTCCGCCATTCTGGGATGGTGCGAATGCTTCCCAGGGAGCTGTCGAATACTTTTCCTGGTCGGCAGATGAAAACGCCGTTGGTGCCGAAGTGACAGGCCGTATCCCAATCAACCAATTCGCCTACTACTATTCGTCAACGGACGACGGAGATTTCAATTCGGATGGTATTCTCGGTGCGGCCGACATCGACCAGCTGTCGGCCGTCATCAGAGAGGGGACGAACGAAAAGTCGTTCGACGTAACCGGGGATGATCGAGTCGACGAGCTCGATGGGCATACTTGGGTACAGAGCGCGAAGTTCGCCAACACTTACTTTGGTGATGCAAACCTTGACGGCGAATTCAATTCAGATGACCTGATTGCCGTTTTTCAGACCGGAGAATATGAAGATCGCATCGATCGGAATTCCACCTGGGCCACGGGAGACTGGAATTGGGACGCAGAATTCGACACGGGTGATCTCGTTGCGGCTTTCAAAGATGGTGGGTTTGAAGCGGGACCTCGGGCTGCGGCGAGTGCTGTGCCGGAACCCGCTTGTGGGCCTTGGCTGCTGATTGGAACTTTGGGAATCCTTTTGACTCGGAGGCACTGATGCGGCTGTACGGTTGTCATTGTTCCGGATCAAGGTCCGGCCGGTACGAAAGAGGGCCGGACAACCGCAGAGAACTTGGCCGGCATCGCGTCCGAAGTGAAAATATCGATGCTGCCGGCGATTGTCGACGACCAAGGAAACCTCATTGACGGCGCCGACGTGCGAGACGCGATGGCAGCCGGGAAGGAGGCCGAACTACGAGAATCGATCGCGAACCCGAAGCCGGTAAGCGCATCCGACGCCACAAAGCGTAGGAAGCCACCAAAGCTTCCGCCCATACTTACGGCGAATGAGTTTTGTCACAAGCATCCCACGCTTCGGGAACCCATCATCGAGGAACTCGTTCGGGGCGGCGAAACTGCGAACCTCAGCTGCCTGCGTGGTCGAAACTTTACGCTCGACAAGTTTCCCGCGTTCCTCGCTGCTGATCTGGCCGTTCGTAAACGCGAGCTGATTATCGTCGATGCGTTCAATCGAACATTGCCCGAAAGCATCAGCAAAAACGACAACGCGTCGGCGCTGATGTGAAGTAGGGCAATGAGCAACGTCGACGGCGTCGAGGTGGTTGAAATCAGCATCAAACGCGGCCGTCATGTGACTCGTGGCATCGCTATCCAATGGCCGCTCAAACGCAAATGGCTCGATCTTGGTGGCTCATGGTCTGCTGGTGAGCCAAGGCCGCTTGCGAGATTCCACGAAGCGCACGCGGCGCGGATGGGGATATTGGACATCGCGAGTTCCGAGCAGAACCGCGAGCGTGTCAAGCAACAGCGGAGTCGCAGCGACTATTAATTCTGCGATAACGGGCGCCGGCTGTTGCAAACGCGATCGACAGCAAAGCCTGCGTGCTCGGCTCAGGCACTGCGGCACCCGCCACAGCCGTCTCGTACTTTCCGATTGCAAACGCCACAACCAAGTCACTTGAGTTGAACTCGCGGTCGCCGTTCCAGTCGCCAGTTTGCCAAGTTGAATTGAACATTATGCGGTCTTCGTACTCGCCAGCTTGGAAGACGGCGACTAGATCAGCGCTGGTGAAGAGTCCGTCACCTGTAACGTCGTTGGCGGCATCTATGCGGGAAATCGTCACGGCGTCGAATGGGAAAATGCAATCTGTGTGGGCGGACTGCACGACGTTGATTTGGGCGACAGCGCTTACAAGAGTAAGTTCATCTAAGTGAGTGACATTTGCCGCAGTGACCAGCTCGGTGAATTCCAGGTCGATGAACTCTATGCCACCCCCAAATGTCACGAATGGTTTAGAACGTGATGCAAACCAGCTATCGTCAATTGGTCCCCACCAATTACCTCCGATGTTCCATAGCATGTGGATGCCGGAGACAATTTCAGAGTCTCCTTCAAACTGAGTGGTGAGTTGGAACGCTTCCGCTCGAATTGGGTCACCAACCTTCGGGTTCTCCTGCCATGGTTCACAGATATAATTCGACTCGTAATTCACGCTGGCGATATGACCTTCAAATACCCAACGCTGGCCGTGTGCTGTCGAGACAATCGTCAGAAGCACGCATGTAGTTAGCAGCGATTGTCGCATCGGGATGCCTCCATGGGAATGACACGCAGGTTGCAGTATCCGCCAGCCTGTTGCTTTGCGTCAAGCCTTTGGTTAAGTCCGTGACACGCGCCGGCAATTGAACCGCAGTGCGCCATGCAACTGCGCGAGAAGTCTACTGCGACATCCGTCGCCACGGAGCTAGGCAAATCCGAGAAAACAATCCGGCGCAACGGCCAGCGAGCCGAGCTTCACGACGCGATACTCGAAGCTGGTGGCGATGACGCGGCAGAAATCGTCAAGGGCGCTCATTACGCTCCATCGCAGCTTTAAGGCCTTCAAATGTCTTTTCATCTTGCGAAAGTTCTTTTTCAACTGCTGCCCGTTGTTCCGAAAAAAACGATGTACGCCTGACGACGTGGACGCCCGCACGTTCATTTTCATCTGGCTTTCGATAGTTCTAAGAAGTGCTGTCAGATCAGATTTTTTTTTTCGCTTGTAGCTGTTGGATTGTGGTGAACCGTTCGAATAGCGAGTCTTGGAAAGCCTTTTGCGTTCTAGCCTCGGCCGCTAATCGCTGCAGTTGCACTTGATGTCGATATTCAAGGCCCGCCGCAGCGACGATAGCCGTTAACGCGAACATGCTCGCAATACTGAATGTCGGACGCTTCATGTGGCTACCCTCCACTTAGAAATAAGCGACTTTCACCTTCATAACTGACAAGCATCTTTCAGTCGCGCTGCCGTGTCAAGCTTGGCGGTCTGTTCAGCGCGTGATCGCACACGAAAGAACTCCTTCCGAAAATTGACACGGTTCACGCGCAGTTCGTTGAGTCGTCGATGCATGGCGTTCTCAAGCGTCGGGGCATCGTCACAGGAAGTCATCATTTGCACATCTAATGGAGACGGTACGGACGCATCACCCAATTCGCGTACGCGGTCGAGGGGCTCCGGCAGCCGTGTCATTCCGATCTTAAATGCGTCTCGACCGAATGACCCGATATTGGATATGACATAAACGTGTCCTGCCTTGGTTTGTTGAGCGATCGACGTCGCTCGCTTGGCCCGTTTTGGTAGTCACTACGAAGGGCGGATGACCGGAAGAGCAAGGCACCTGGGGCCACCGCCGAGTCGCCTACCACCTTGGCCAGTGGTGCTCGCCTGAGTTTGACTAAATGACGAGTGGCGTGTTAAGCTGCAAGCGGCAATGCTGAATGTAATTGCGAAGCAAAAAGGGTGGTACGATGCGATTTGTCTCGAGCATTGCTATTCTCTTGGCGATTGCAGGCGGTTGCCAAGCTGACGTTGTCACTGCGACGATCACCGGGCACGATGATATCACGAACGTTGATCTTTGGCTGAGATACGATGACGTGACATTCACTGTCTTCGCGAGTGGAGGCTTATTGACGGGCCTGAATCCAAACGGCAATGTTGGAGCTCGTGACATCGTCGACGACCCCTATGTTGAGCGAATTGGCATATGCCCGATTGGAGACTTGACTTGCGGAGGAACATTTCTGGCAGGGGTTAGCTGGCCTGGTGAGTTGCCGGGCCAGATGTCGATTGACACGGACATGTTGAGTATCTGGTTCCACGGCGACATTCAAGATGCGATCTTAAGTAATAATTACTACGAAGTTTCCTTCCCCCTGCGACTTACGATCATTCCTGAGCCTTCCTCGGTCACGATGCTGCTATTTGGAGTCGGCTGTCTCGCCTTAATGCTGAGGACTCGCGAAGACCGCTCAACCGTAATCTGAGTCCATGATCTCTGCCTGCCGCCGGCTACGAATCTCGACTAGCAAACGGGAAGACGCGAACTGAGTTTGCGCCTTGTCCACGATCCGCAATTCAATCTGTGAATCGTCAAAGGCGGTTGGCGAGACGCAAATGGGGGCTAGTCGGCATTCTGATGGCGTTGCGTCCCGCCAGCGGTTATGCTTGGCCTGGAAGCCGCATTTCGCAATGCAGGGAGTAAACCAATGAATGAGCCGCGGTTCCTTCTGCTGATAGTCTGGCTGAAGCGCTTATGGCGCCGCACTACCCCATCTTCCTCGCAACCTTAGCGGCAAGCTACATGAGCACAAATCCAGCGAAACATCTTGCGGACTGGGTGGACGTTCTCGTTAACGGACCGGCGAGACTGTCCGGCGTCGATTAGGGTCTGCCGCAAGGCCTTCAGTTTGAGCGGACCGAAGTCAGCAGCCGACTCGCGTCCATAGAGTTCTCGCAGTCGCCGAAGTACTGGCTTCGTGCGCGCAGGCACGCTGCGATGATGAGTGTGATTCTTGTACGTCGCTCGCTGGTGTGCTGCATACTTCGCGATCAGTTCGACGACCGTGATTGACGCCGGCGCTTCATCGCGGCTCGTCCGGCCGTTGCTGATCCACTCCGCAATGAGTCGGTCGTATTCCTTCTTGCTGGCGACCGTACCATGCGGACCTAGGTAGATGTCGTGGCCGCCAAGCGTGACGATAGCTTGGCCGCTGACTTTATGCTTACGGTACTTGGGAAGAGATGACGTTAGACGCGGCATGTTCTGTCTCCGGCTCAAAGCCAAAACGGTACATACCGTTTTGGCGATTAGGAAAACAGCCGCACTGACGAGCGTCGTCAGGTACCTAAGTCTAAGATTCGGCTTGAGTTACGCTCAGTGGGCGATGAGGGACTCGAACCCCCGACATCCACGTTGTAAGCGTGGCGCTCTAACCAACTGAGCTAATCGCCCTGCAGAGGAAATGAGTGTCTTGACCCGGTTCGAGGCCGGTTGAGACACAAGTCAGGAAGTTTAGTCGCAACATTCGGCGGCGTCAACGCGGGATCTCGTCGCTCGGCGATTGCCATGCAACTTTGGCTGCATTGAAACCTTTGGCATCCGTGCCATGGTTCGCCGTCCCGGTCGGTCGGTCGGTCGGTCGGTCGCGGCTGCCGGCTAGTTGCGCGACCTGACACTGAGGCGAGGGGGAAGGCAGGGGGCGCTTTGGCCCAACGGTCGTGCCATTGCCGTCCTGGGATCCGAGAACCGTGACTAGTGTCTGGCGGCGAACTCGCCTCTGCGTGCTGCGAGCGGTTCGGCGGGACGCTCATGCTATGTTTTTTCGATTCGTTCAGTAAAGCTTGCCGAAACATCCAATGATTGCCACTTCATTCCGCCGTCTCCGCCACCTGTTCGCCACGCCAAATCCGTGGCCGGAGCTGATACAGGACTGTCGACATTACGAGTTGGGCTTTGAACCACTTTCCGACATGGAGCTGGCTACACGGCTCGCCGTGATTCGAGCTCAATTGATTCAACAGGCGGGCGACGACAATTCCTGGCACGCTGAAGTTGCCGCGCTAGGGGCAGAAGCGATTCGCCGCACGTTGGGGTTTCGGCTGCACGATGTTCAGTTGTTTGGAGCCTTAGCCACCGCCGCTGGAGCGATCATAGAAATGCGCACCGGTGAAGGAAAGACGGTCGTCTGTGGGCTCGCTGCACTCATCAGATCGGCCCAAGATCTTTCCGTACACGTGGCGACAACCAGTGACTACCTGGCGGAGCGAGATCACGCGACACTGGCCCCAGCGTTTAACTTGCTCGAAACCAGCAGTGGTGTGCTGCGACGTGATGCGCACGCGACCGAAACTCGACACGTATACGCCCAACGCATCACGTATGGACCTGGGTACTTGTTTGGCTTCGATTATCTGCGCGATCAAATTCAGCTGCAGGCTGAAGAACAGATCGTACTGGGACGGCATGTCCTGCAGGCCATCGACGGGCGAGATCCGACAGAGCGGCTACTGCAACATCTT
Organism: Planctomycetales bacterium; assembly: GCA_020426755.1. GTDB lineage: Bacteria > Planctomycetota > Planctomycetia > Pirellulales > Pirellulaceae > JAGQPK01. The sequence goes on along the minus strand of JAGQPK010000070.1, from coordinate 6,358 downwards.
CATCAGACAATCATTGTCGATGAGGCTGATAGTGTACTGATTGATGAAGCCACCACGCCGTTAATCCTCAGTGGTCAGCAAGAACATCAGCCCGCTGCAGCGGAGGCTTACGTCTTCGCAACCGACGTCGCTCGCCTACTTGAAGAAGTTACCGACTACGAAGCCACGGACAATGGCCGCCGCATTCGGCTCACGAGAAGCGGTCACGATCGCGTCCATGCTGCGCTACGTGAACGCAGCGGTTTATTACTGTTGCGACCTTGGACTACTTACGTCGAGAACGCCTTGTACGCGATGAAGAACTTGCAACGCGACGAGCACTATGTTGTGACCGATCAAAAGGTGCGTCTCGTTGATCAGTACACCGGTCGTTTGTTCGATGATCGAACGCTGCGAAATGGACTGCATCAAGCGGTTGAGGCGAAGGAACAATTAGAGATTCAGCCGCCAAATCGTGCGATGGCTCAAATCACCCGTCAACAGTTCTTCAAACTGTACGATCGCGTCTGTGGCATGACGGGCACCGCAAGCGGTAGCGAAAGCGAACTCGGCTACTTTTACCAGACCCACGTCGTGTCCGTGCCATCTCATCAACCTAATCAGCGACACGATCATCCGACCCGGTTCTTTCGCGACGACGACAGCAAGATTGCCGCGATTGTCAATGATGCGATCGCTGTCAACTCACTCGGACGGCCAATTCTGCTGGGGACACGCACAATTCACGACAGTCGCGAAGTCGCGCAAGCACTCGCGACTAGCGGCCTCAAGTGCACCGTGTTAAACGGCGTGCAAGATGAGGAAGAGTCGGATGTGATCGCACAAGCGGGTTTGCCTGGCGCTGTTACCGTGGCCACGAATATGGCGGGCCGCGGTACCGATATCAAGTTGACGGCAGCGGCCCGGACCGCCGGCGGTCTCCATGTGATTGGTACCGAACGCCATTTGTCGAGACGTGTCGATCTGCAGTTGGCAGGACGTGCCGCCCGCCAAGGCGATCCCGGTTCCAGTCGCTTCTACGTGAGTGCCGATGACGACTTGTTGGCACAGCACTCGCCCGAATTGGCAAGCCGTTTGAGACAGCACTGCGATGAATATGGTGAGTCGTTTGCCTTGACTGATGCGGAGGTCGCTCAACTGCAGCAACGGCTAGAGAAGCAACAATTCGAGGTGCGTCGTATGCTTGTGCAACGCGACAATTGGCTGAATAAAGTTCGCGAATCGCTTGCCGCGGAGTAGTTGTGCCCCATGTATGTACGTTCCTTGGTTCTGTGGCCGTGTATTAGCGTAATACTGCTAACCGCCGTCCCTGTCTATTCTCAAGTCACGCGCAGCTTTGCCGAACCGATCGAACGGAGTGAAGTCGCCGCCGCCGAACCGGGCGTCGTCGTTCGGATTCTGGTCAAAGAGGGGCAACAAGTAAAAGCTGGACAAGTACTGGCAGAACTCGATCGCGAAGTGCTGATTCAAAGTTTGCGATTGGCCGAGCTTGAAGCAGCGTCGCGTTCGAAGATTGATGCCGCTGAATCACTGTTGCGGATCCGCAAGCAGCGGAAGGAAACGTTGGCGCCGCTGCTAAAGTCTGGGCACGCCAATCCGGCTGAACTTGAACAAGCCAACGCGGAGTTCGAACAGGCGCTTGCCGAACGCAACCGTGCCGTCGAGGAGTCTGAACAAGCGGCGATTGAAGTCGAGAGAATCAAAGCGCAGCTTGATCGACGAGTCATTCACAGTCCGCTTGACGGCGTCGTCACCGAGATCCATCGGCGGGCTGGTGAGTTTATCGCCGCGAATGATCCCAGGTTTGCCACAGTCGTACAGCTTGATCAACTCCGCGTGCGCTTCTACTTAAACGCGGAGATTGTAGAGGACCTGGAGCGCTTAATGCGTGTTCCCGTGCAAGTTGGTACACAGGCCAAGGCCCGCTCGGGGGTCGTGGAGTTTGTTTCACCGATCACGGACTCGGGAAGTGGCACGGTGCGCGTGGATGTGTTGCTCAACAACGAAGCGGGACAGTTGCGAGCAGGCACGCCTGTAATGTGGCTGATGACGCCCACTTCGCTGACTAGTGTTAACACGAGCAACTCGAACTGATCGCGATACTCCGAAAGAGCTACGGCCGCTACATGACGACTGCCACCGCCACAACCACAACTGCCTCGTTCGCCACGCAAGCCGCCAACGCCGCTCACGCTTCGTTGAACGCTGCTTCGTTGCATAACGAGTTGCATCGGGTGTTATGTGCTGGCGGTGAAGAGGAGGTCGTGAGGACTGAGTTTCGGCGCGTCGCCATGGAACATGCCGGAGCGATCGGCGTCGCGCATCTCATCTGGATCGACGGTCAGTGGCGACTTAGTCCAGAGCACTGCACAGGACGCGTTCCCAATCGTGCCGATTTCGTAGAGCGCTTTGGTCGGGCGTGCGACCTTTCCGTGCAACGCAAGGCAATTCAGATCGAGCAGTTCCTGGGATTGGAGTCAATCGTCGCCCCGATGTTTGTGGCGGAAGGGCACTCGGAAGTGCTATTGGTTCTCGTGCCCGAGAAACAGGCGGCCAAGGCATTGTTCGTGCTAGAAATCGCCACCGCGTACTTCAGTTTGTGGTTGCGCGGGAACTTGACGACACGGGCGAACTGGAAACTGATCTCGTTGGCAGCGCTGGTTGAACTCGTCAGCGAAATCGAGCGTCAGCCGACATTAAAGAAGGCTTGCCATGTGGTTGCTAATGAGATTGCTCGGCATCTCGGCTGCGATCAAGTGGCGCTCGCCAGTTGGCGCGACAACCGGGTCGTGATTGAATCGCTTTCCGGAGTGCCGGATCTGGATGCAGGCAGCGATACATATCATGTCATCGAGATGGCTTTAACAGAGGCCGTGCTGCGTGACGATTTAGGCATCTGGCCACCGCGGGAACGAGATGAGACGCATCTGTTGTTAGCACATAAGCAGTTGGTTCGTCATTTACATTGCGAAGCGACGCTGACATGTCCGCTCAAGGCCATTGATGGAAAAGCGGTTGGCGCGATGTTGCTGACCGGACCCAAGTCGCTGGTTCACGGTAATCGTCTGCCGAACTTCGTGCGCGCCGCGGCACCTCGCTTAGCAACTGCGTTGGAAGTCGTGCGTCGCGCTGAGCCATCGCGAATTCAACAGTCGTGGGGGCGGCTCCAAGAGATCATGGGCCGTTCGCGAGCGAAGATCGCCGTAGCCGTGACATTGGCTGTGGCTCTCATGTTATGCGTTCCAATGCCATACCGAATTCGTTGTTCGTGCGTCACTGAAGTCACGCAACGACGATTTGCAGTGGCACCGTTTCAAGGCACGTTGAAGCAGGGACGTGTTCGTCCTGGCGATCGGATTGCGTCGGGACAAGTGTTAGCCGAAATGGACGGGGCGCCCATTCGCTTTGAGTTGGCTGGGGCGATGGCCGAGTTGGCGCAGGCGGAGAAACGTCGGGATGTAGAGCTTGCCGAACAGAACGTTCTGCCGGCACTCCTGGCGGATCTCGAGACGCAGCGGCTGACGGCGAAGATTGATCTACTGCGTCACCAACAATCGCAGCTTCTTGTGCGCAGCCCGGTCGAGGGAGTCGTTCTGAGCGGCTCGCTGGAACGAGCACAAGCCGCAGCCGTGCAGCTGGGGCAAGTGCTCTACGAATTGGGCCCGCTGCAGCCCCTTCGCATTGAACTGCAGATTCCCGCCGACGAAGTTGGCTTTGTCGAGGTTGGACAGTCGGTGCGCGTTTGGGTGTCTGGTTTGGAGGACGCGTCGTTCACGGCGACAATCGAGCGCCTGCGGCCACGTTCGGAACTGCGGGAGCAAGACAATGTATTTGTCGCCGAGCTCCTAATCGCCAATCAGGATGATCGCCTACGGCCGGGTATGGAAGGCGTGGCACGTATCTCCTCTCAGCGTCGGCCGCTGGCCTGGAGCCTATTTCATAAGCCGTTCGATTACCTGCGTACTCGTCTGACTTGGTGGTAGCAATGGTAGAGCGGCCCGCTGCGGATGCGACAACTTTTGAAATCGGTGAGGCTCGCCTGCGCCTGCGCGACGGCTTGCGGTTTTCTCTGCGACAGAATGACGGTGCACCGTGTCTGTTCATCGAGGATGAGTCGCAGATGTTGTTCTATCGGCTCGGACTAGCTGAGTACACTTTCATATCATTGCTCGACGGCACGCGTACAGTGGCGACCGCCTTGTCCACCGCCTGTTCGGCGTCACCGGGCGATGGACTGACTGAGCACGAGGCAACTGAACTTTGTCATTGGCTCGTCGAAGCCGGACTTGCCGAAACCCCGTCATCACGGTCCGCGCGCAGAATACTTCAGGCAGAAGAGTCCGCTTCAAAGGCATGGTTCGCGCAATGGCTCAATCCGATTTCGCTGCGAATCCCCTTATTCAGTCCAGACCGTCTGCTGACTCGCCTAGAACCCTACTTGCGGTGGCTCGTCAGTTGGCCGGCATTCTTTCTTTGGCTGGTTGTGTGCGGCATGGGCGCACTCTCGGTGATGATGGAGTGGAGTCGGTTTTCGTCGGCATCGTTGGAAGTATTCAGTCGTGATCACTTCGTTTACTTAGGCGTGACGTGGCTACTTTTGAAAGGAATCCATGAGTTTGCGCACGCATTTGTCTGCAAGCGGTTCGGTGGACGCGTGGGCGCGTGCGGCATGGTTCTGCTATTGCTCGTGCCATTGCCGTACGTCGACGTATCGAGTGCTTGGAGGTTTACGAGCAAACGGCAACGCATCCTGGTAAGTGCAGCAGGCATGTTGGCGGAGTTGTTTGTTGCGGCAATGGCCGCGCTGGTATGGAGTCGTGCTGATGCCGGTGTGTTCAGTTATCACGCCAAGAATGTAGTGCTGACCGCGTCGCTGCACACGCTGCTTTTTAATTTGAATCCATTGATGCGATTTGACGGTTACCACATTCTCGTCGATACTGTCGGCCTGCCTAACTTAGGGCGTCATGGTCAAGCATTCGTACGTGATTTGGGACGGCGGTTTCTGTTGGGTTTGCCCACGAGTCGCAGCACTCTTGGCGGTTGGCGCCGCATACTCGTGGCTGGTTATGGCATTGGCGCCGCCTGTTGGAAGATCTTGCTGACGATCACCTTGACGGTGGGAGCCGCGAACTTGCTTCCCGGCGTTGGACTATTGCTGGCTAGTGTTGGGATGGTCTTGTGGCTCGCATTGCCGACGATACAGCTGATCAGGTATCTGGTTGAGGGAACACCTTACGAACAGCCTAACCGTCGGCGGTTTGCGACCGTCGTGGCCGGCTTGACCGCGTCGCTAATCATCATCGGAACTGTGCTGCCTGCACCCACGGTGATCTCGGCGCCGTGCTTGGTTGAGTATGAACCGATTCACGTGATTCGTGCAGAGGCAAGCGGCTTCGTGCGCGAGGTTTTGGTGGAACCTGGCAACGTTGTGCGACTAGGCGACCCGCTGGTGCGTCTCGAGAACGCTGAGCAGACCGCTCGTCTTTCCGATCTGGAATGCCAATTGACTGCCGCCAATCTCAGGGCGAATGAACAACTGGAGAAGCTTAATTCCGCCGCCTATCAGGCCGCTCAAGCTGCTATTTCAGCATTAGAACAACAGGTTAATGAGCTACGCCAACAGCAGAGACAACTTACTGTCCGCTCGGCTGCGACTGGTGTGGTGATTGGCGATGACCTACAAGACCTGAGCGGTTCCTTTCTGCAGGCAGGTATGGAAGTACTCTCCATCGCGACAGAAGAAGAGAAGGAAGTTGTTGCTTTAGTTACTCAGCGAGATGCCCAGTATCTGTCGGCGGCGGTCGGGAGGCCTGTCGACATTCGGATCCGCGGTAGCCTTGCGAAAGGACACGGAACGGTACGTTCCGTTGAACCACGATTGCAAAACGAGGTGCCTCACTACGCGTTTGCCGGAACGTACGGTGGGCCGCTTGACGTGATCAGGCGGCAAGGTGCTGACAATGAGCAAGACGCTGGTGAAGCATGGATGTTGTTAGAGCCACGGGTTGTCGTGCGAGTTTCCGTTGAGGAATCGGTGGGACGACCGTGGCGGGCTGGGCAGATGGGTTTAATGCAACTGCGTGCTCGCACACAGTCGCTAGGGGCCTATCTGACGGACCGCGCGTGGGGCTGGTTTTCGTCAAAAATTAGACTGACGCACGGAATCTAGATGATGTACGACACAGCCAACTGAGCCGCACACATCGTCATTCCGCCGCAGCCCAAAGGACCCGGACGTGCAGCCCGAAATGACACCCATTACCAATTCGCCGGACGACGTTTTCGATTTGATCAATCGCTTGCTTGATGTAGCAGACGAAGGCCCAGTCGAAGAAAACCGCATTTCGGATCGTCG
>JAGQPK010000709.1 GCA_020426755.1 Planctomycetales bacterium | reverse complement strand
CGCGGTGCCAGCGCACCGGCTGCTGATGAGTCGACCGAAGCGAGTCCTGATGCCGACGCTGAAGAAGGTGCGGATGCCGAGGCGACCGAGGAAGCAGCGGCTGAGGTAGAAGTCACGATGCCGGTTTTGACTGGCAAGCCTGGCTGGGTCATCGAGATCAAGGGCTTTCACTTCCACAAAGACGATCCGGGCATGGTTAACATTGACGCGCAATACCTCGTCAATACGTTCATGAATCAACTCGAAAATGGCTCGGTGAAACTGCCGGCCGGACCGGGCGAAGCGCCGATCGAGTTCACGATGAAAGAGTTGGGAATTCTCTGTCCGCTGATTGTCGCGGACAACCGGTCGGCACTCTTGCAAGTTCCGGATCCCGATGCGGATCCGACCAAGAAGCCAGCGGGTGCGATGACGCGAAGCGATGGCAAGTCGGGTGGTGCCGGCGACCTGCCGCCCGGTGCGCAATTCATCTCACGCGATGTTTACGAGTTTACGTTGCAGTTCATGTGGATTCCGGTGCGTGCCAGCGAACGGCTCGAGGCCCGCAAGGCTCAGCAAGCGGCACAGGCCGCCGGTACCGACGAAGTGGCGGGAGGTTAATCAGCAATGGATCAAGTCAAAGACATCTTGGGCGTGATCAAGCGACAGCACTTTTGGTTCTTGTCGCCTCTGTTGCTGATCGTCGGCTTTGTCGGCTGGATGATGGCAACCAAAAAGCTCAACGGCGAATTTGAAAAATGGAAGGGCGATGCTGCCGGTCTGGTAAGCCAGATGAACTCCGTCAAGTCGTTCACGCCACATCCGAATGAAGAGTATCACCAAGCGATGGAGAAGCTGATCTCGGATCGCATGGACAATGTTCGCGCGGCTTGGGAAAAGAAATGGGAACGCCAGAAGGAAGTCCTGAAATGGCCGAGCTCGCTCGCACCTGAGTTTCTGGCAAAGGTCGAGACGATGCGGCCGATCGAGACCGTAACGGACAGGATCCCCAGCACGTACACGCTGGCCTATGCCTCGTACATCAAAAAGGCCTTGCCAGAATTGGCTGAGCGAATTGGCGCGAAGTGGGCACCGACGGCGAGCGGTCGCGGGGGCTTCTCTGGCACATTCGGTCGACGGGAGGAAGGCGGCGCTTCGACGCGTTCAAACACGAACACGGGCGATGAAGATGCTCCCGCACTCGTCGAATGGAATCCTGCCAACCAAGGCATGTTGGAAAGTCGCTTCACTTGGCCAGCGGCACCGACAACTAAGGAAGTGTTGTACGCTCAAGAAGACTTGTGGGTGCTCTCCAGTTTGATGGAGATCATCAAACGCACGAACGGCGATGCCGTGGTACGCTCCCAAGTGCCGGTCAAAGAAATTCAAGATATTCAACTGGGCAAGGACGTCACGCCGCCCAGCAAGCAAGAGCTTAAGGTTCTGCGGCCGACGCCGCCGCCTCTCGAAGGCGAAGAGGGTGAGGAAGCGACGGCTCCAACGGCCCCTGAGCCCACGTTTGGTCCTGACTCTTCTTCCTCATCGTCCGGCGAAGGACTGCCTACGACCGCTCCGACTGAAATCGATTTGGAGCTCGTAAAGAATCGCTACTACGACGAGTTCTACGAGCCCATCGCCGACCAGGAAACGCTCTTGGCCTACGTCACTGTGGCGAAACGAATTCCTGTTCGCATGCGACTAGTCATCGATGAACGCCATCTGAACAAGCTGTTAGTCGAATGCGCCAACGCACCGATGACATTTGAAGTTCAGCAGTTGCGTTTCAATCCGCCGGTCGCGTCGGGCTTTCTTGGGGCGGGCGCGGGTTTGGACTTGCGCGGTTCTGCTCAAGCGAAGAAGCTGACGACCGACGAGTATTTGAACTACAACCGGACGGTGGAGTTGTTCGGCATTATCTACGTCTTTAATCCGGTCAGCGAAGAAGTGTTGCGTGGCGAGAAAGGCGGTGAGCTGCCGCCGCCCGCTGAAGCCGCCTTGCCGGTACGTGAAACCGTTTGGCGCTAAAATACTAAGCAGTTCTCGTTCTCTGCGGTGAAGTGGACGGGCGCGAGACAAGTCGATGTCAGTTGGTCGATTCAAGTTTGAGGTGAGACGACGATGAAACTCCCCAAGAAAGGCAAGGCCGCCAAGGAAGCTCCGGCTCCCGAGAAAAAAGCGAAGCGCAAGAAGTCGGGCGGCGGGGGAGATGCGGTCGCGAAGGCGAAGGACTTTGTGATCAATCACATCGAGAAAGTCGTGCTGGGTGGCATGGCGCTCCTGGCCCTCGGTCTGATCTATGCTGGCTTCTCCAAGGAGAAGATCGACGTCACGCCGCAGACTGTCAACTCGATGATTCAACAAGCGCGGGACACGATGACACGGCAGACCTGGGCTGACGTTCGCGCGTCACGCATTCCGGAAGCCGACAAGTTTGATCAAACGGCGACGCTGGATACGAAGCAGGTCATGCTGGATGATTATGCTTGGACGCAGCCGCTTCATCCGCGCTTGATGGAACGTGGCAAACTGCGTGATGATCCCGAACTAATCGCACCGCTCGATCTCCACGTTGTCGGCGAATATGGTCCGATTGCGATGCGGCCTGCGGATAACGCCTCGCCCACACGAATCACTAACCCCGATGACGAAACTTCGTATCCGATCCCAGACAAGACGGCGTCGAAGATGACTGTCTCGCGCGGTGGCGGCAGTGACTATCAAGGTCGCTATTTCGTGGCGATTACCGGACTCGTTCCCTACAAAAAACAGTTTGATATTTATCAAGAAGCGTTCCGCGATGCTGCTGAGTACTCGGCGGAACGTGACGTGCCCAAGTATCTGTGGGTTGTTGTCGAACGAGCGGACGTTGCTGCCGACGGTACCGTCGGGGACTGGACACAATTGGATACGATTAAGGCCTTCGGGGAAGAAGCGACCTGGAGTCAAGTCGACGAGGAAATCGCGGATCCTGATTACTTGCTGACGGGAGCGCGCGGGTTGGTGATGGGCATTCCGCCGTTGGCGCTACGAGATGTCGCCAGCTGGGCAGTCCATCCATCGATTCCGAAGGTTGAACGATTGACGGGAGCCGGAGCAGGCGCGGTTGAGAATCGTGGCGGCGCCACAACGGCTGGCGATCTAGAAGGCGCTGCTGGCGGGGAACGTAGCCTGTGGGCGCTGGGCAACGCCGGTGGGGGAAATGATCGTGGCGGTGAGGATCGAGGCGGCAACACGGGCGGAGATTACGCTTCGGCGCAAGATCTGGCCCAACCCGCAATTCCGCACGAAAACGCCATGTTTCGCTTCCTCGACTTTAGCGTGACCCCCGGCAAAATGTACAAGTATCGGGCACGCGTTGCGTTGGAAGATCCGAATGATCCACGCGATGATTCGCGACCCTCGGACGGCAGCTTGGAAACGGAAGTCATCATTCGGCGACAATCCGTAGCCGGGACGGAAAACGCTCAACTGC
>JAGQPK010000708.1 GCA_020426755.1 Planctomycetales bacterium | reverse complement strand
TAATGACTGGAGCGCCGTTGTAGTTGACGACGGTGCCCGTTTTGATTTCTTTCGCGAGCATTGCGTTCTTGTCGTTTAAAAGAAGGGATCTTGATGTGAGTTAATCAGTTGATCAGCGTGTTGGCCTGGGGGTCGACGGCGACACCGCGACACAGTTGAGCGATCTTCTGCATCACGGTCAATACGGCTCCTGGATCCATGAAGTCGTCCATCTCTTCATCTTCATCAGCACGGCCAATGAACACCAGTTGTTCAAAATGATAGATGTCGTAACGGCAGTGGTATTCACTGAGTGACTTGATTAAGGCCTTTTCCTCATTGCCGACTGCGCTCTTGAGTAACTCGGGCCGGATTTCTGCGGTCTGCTCGATCACCTCGTCGCCACGCACGAGCGAGATATCCATGGCGGAATAGTCGTCGGGAGATTCCAGTGTCAAGCTTTCGAACCGGCCCTGTTCGTCAGACCGCACGTCGCGCAGGACGAATCGTGAGTCCAATTGGCGCAGCGCCTTTTCAACCTGTTGGGTCGTTGGTTGGTTCTCGTCTCGAAACAGGACGAAGAACGTTTCACGCCACTGGTATTCGTCGTTCTCGAATAGCGACATAGTGCTTATTCCTGCCAATCTTCCGGCGAGTTGCCCAGTCCACCTTGCCACGTTTCCAAAGCCGTGAGCATCTCATCGCGCTCTTCGCGATTTGCCCAAACGGATTCGTCTTGCTCTAAGCGTATTTCGTAGCGGCCTTCGTACAAGCAGTCGTCATGTCCACAAAAATGGGGCACCGCGGAAACCCACAGCACGCGGTAGAGTGGAACAAACTTGTCATCAACTTTGCACATGATAGATGACACGATGACACCTTTCTGTAAACCTGGCGACGGTTCGCGAGCAGTCAGCTAACTCAACCGTCGCTCGCAATTCTAACCTGAGTCGCGCCCAAGTTCTGTCGAGCGAGCCGTGGCAGCGCGGACGGCGGCGATGGCCGCCGCGCGAAAGGCACGATCTTCCAGAGCTTCGAGGCCTGCGATCGTCGTACCGCCCGGGCTGGTCACGCGGTCCCGCAGGACACCAGGATGGTCGCCCGTTTGTAACACCATCGCGGCGGCACCGAGCACGGTTTGCGCGGCGAGTTGCAGTGCGACGTTGCGCGGTAATCCCATGCGGACTCCGCCATCACTGAGCGCCTCGATGAACGTATACACGAATGCTGGCCCGGAGCCGGACAGACCGGTCACGGCATCTAATAACGACTCGGGCAGTTCGAAACTGTTGCCGACTGCGGACAACAGGTGCGCAACGAGCTCCGCGTCTTCCGCAGTGGCGGCGGTACCGCGACAGAATCCCGCAGCGCCGTGCCCCACCAGACACGGCGTGTTCGGCATGACTCGAATGATGCGATTACTACCTAGCAGCCCGGCCAGTCGTGTTAAGCTCACACCGGCGGCGATCGATACGGCGAGCTTACTGGCGTCTAGCGGCGACAACTCGCCGGCAACGGCTGCGATATGTTGTGGCTTTACTGCCAGCACGATTAGATCGCTGGCTTCCACGACCTGCCGATTGTCGGTCACGACCTGCGCCTCCGGCAACACTTGGGCAAAGGCCTCGCGTGCACCCGCGAAGCAATCTGCGGCGCTGAGGTCCTGCGCCGCAACGCGGCCTTGGCGCACAAATCCTTGTGCCAGCGCTTGGGCCATCTGCCCGGCACCTATGAATCCGATTCGCATCCTGGATCCCGACTTCTCTTTACGACCTATGCGTCCGCTCGCCGTGACATTCCGGCCAGCCTTTCGGGCCATTGTAATCAGCTGATTTCGGCCTGGACAGGCGGTCCGCTTTTTGACAGACTCCGCGCCGAGTGCCATTTGGCCTGGAGAATGACGGGGATTGCGTCATTTCGCAAAAGGTCCCGAGTTCCTTGCTCACGTGGATAGTAGGAGAAAAAGCTGTGAAGGCTGCACGTTTCGCCGGCATCCTGCTGGCCATGTCGCTGTTGTCAACCGACGTGGCCAATGCAGAATCGAAATGGTCTTTCAAGAAGTTGGTCCCGACGTTCGGTAAGAAGGATGATGTCCCTAAGGGGCTCTATCCGGAAAGCAACGAGCCGTCGATGTTCCGGAAGATGAACAACGGGACGAAGGCGTTTTTCGCCAAGACGAAGGATGCGATTCCGTCCTGGTTGATGCCGGAAACGCAGGACCGTGTGAAACGGTCATCTGCCAGTCTTAAGAACGGCAGTGAGCGAGTGAAGGGCGAGGTTCGCGAAGCTCGCCGTAACATCTTTGCCCCCTGGGGACGAAGCACGGACAAGGCCGATGGTCCAGAAACAGTACCGGATTTTCTCAGCCAAGACCGACCCGAATAACAAATCGGATAGATCCGTCGGATCCGACGGATCAAATTGATTCGACCGAGGCAAAGATCCGGCTGATCTGTCCGATCAGACGGATCCGTCTGAACTAGCAGTCGCCTGATTGGACCGATTTAGCATTCGACTGTTCAGTCTGGTCCAGCGGATCCGTCAGGCTAACCCCATCGCTTGCACAGCCTGCGGCAACAGTTGCAAATATTCGCGATAGGTTTCGCCCCAGATGTGAGCGGGGCGGAAATGCTTGGCGACCCACGCTCTGCCGGCTTGGGCATCTGCTGCCCGTCGTTGTGGCGAATCCAAATACCTGGCGATTGCCTTCGCCAGAGCTTCGCTATCTCCGGCCGGCACCAAAGCATCGATGCTTTCCGGCGGCACTGCGTCAACACACCCGGTTACTCGAGTGGCCACGACGGGCACTTGCATAGCGGCGGCTTCGAGCAAAACCGTGGGCAACCCTTCGCGATATGTCGGTAACGTGAATAGGTCCATCGCGCCGTAGTAGGGCAAGACGTTCCAGTCTAAGCCAGTCAAATGAACGCGCGGATCCGCCTGCAGTTCAGTGCGGATCGAGTCTGGCACTGGATCCAGTTCCTCAAATGGCCCCACCAGCAAAAGATGGAGGTCCGGGTATCGCGCACGCAGCCATTGCCACGCGTGACTCAGCTCAATGATGCCCTTGTCACGCACTAGGCGTCCGACGAAACCGACACACCGCGCGTCGGCCGGAATGCCCAGGCGATCGCGTACTTGATTGCGATAGCCGGGCATTCTCAACGTGGCATCGAGTTTCGTCAGATCGATGCCGTTGATACTGCCGTTTGCCAACACACGTGTTTTCGGTGCCGATACTAGGTGTTCGGCCACCGCTCGGTCGCGGACGGACTGGCTAACGGAGAGCACTCGGTGTGCGAGCTGACAGGCGAGTCGCTCCGCGCATTGCAGAACAGTTCGCCGCAGTCCACGAGTGGTCTCGAATCTTAATCCGTGGAGGTGATAGATCCGCACTGGAACCTGGCAGCGCGTGGCGGCCAGCATGCCGACCAACCCGGCCTTGGGCGTGTGCGCGTGTACAATGTGCGGGT
>JAGQPK010000707.1 GCA_020426755.1 Planctomycetales bacterium | reverse complement strand
TCGATTCGTTGCGCCGTGACAGCTAACGAACAAGATGGTCGCTCGTGGACTGCTGCGGCGCGTTTACGCTCAGTATCTGTCGCCCGCCCCCTGAATCCCCCTCCCGGACCGAGCACTACGAGACCATTTGAACGCCGATTGCGGGAGGGGGAACACACGCTGCCCGGGGACGACAAGACAGCGCGATAACCGCGACCCTCAAAGTCACTAAAATCGTCAAAGTTTACCAGTGGCAACACCGATACCACTGTTGCCGGTCGCTAGATCGTGAACTTGCGTGCAAGCGTGGGTCCTCGGGTAGCAGTCGGTCAGGGGGGGATACCTGACATCACGGATGTATTCACAGCAGCGGGCGTTGCCCGTGCGCTGACCTTGACCGATGCATGCTGTCGCATGACAGCAGTTACCAGCAGGAAACTAGACGGATGCTACGGCAACGCAATAGCTTCTTGAGTCTGATCTTGATCGCCGTCGTGCTGATGACCGGTTGCCAACCGACTCAGCCCTACTTCTTGAATGAAGACGGCGACCTGTCGCACTACATCGATAAGGCGACGGAGATCGAGTTCCCCGACTTGCAGAACGAACCGATGCCGGATGCCGCGCAGGCAGCCGAGCCACATTCGTTGCTCAATTCGGACGAGACCGAATTCTGGGATCTGTCGCTCGAAGAAGTCGTGTCGATCAGCTTGAGCAACAGCAAGGTGATTCGCACGATCGCTCAAGTCCGTCAGACTCAGCAAGTCGGCCAAGGTGTATCGACACCGCCGGAGAACTTGACCTTCAACGCCGACTTTGTGCCCACGATCTATGACGTGGCGATCGAAGAGTCGGGGCAGAACGGCGTCGAGACCGCGTTGTCGCAGTTCGACGCGCAGTGGAATACGAATCTGTTCTGGGATCGGACGGATCGCCCGCAAAACGTTGATACGGGTGGCTCGACGATTTTTGCGCGGCTGCTCCAAGAAGACAACATGAACTTCGAGTCGGAGCTCACGAAAAAGGCCATGCCAGGTACGCAATGGTCGTTCCGCAATGTCTCGACTTACGAGTCTTCCAACCGCCCGCTGCGAAACTTGACCAGCCAATGGCTCACCTCATTCGAAGCCGAAGCGCGACATCCGTTGTTGCGAGGTGGCGGTGTTCAGGTGAACCGCGTGCCGATCATGCTGGCACGTATTCGTACGGACGTCTCATTGATCAACTTCTCGATCTCGGTCCGTGACCACCTAGTGTCAGTGGAACGAGCTTACTGGGAACTGTATTTCTACTATCGCAACCTTCAGACTGCACACGTCGGACGTGACAGTGCGCTCGGGACTTGGAAGCGACTTAACGCCATCTATTCGTCCGGCGGCCCGAACGTTTCCGCTGAACAAGAAGCTCAGGCCCGCGAACAATACTATTTCTTCCGCGGCCGAGTTGAAGAAGCCAAGCGTGACTTGTTGAAGGCTGAACGCCAACTGCGTTACGCGATGGGAATTTCGCCCACAGATACACGTGTCATTCGACCGTCGGATGATCCCGTGCTGGCCAAAATCGAATTTGACTGGTCGGACATCCTGTGCGAAGCGTTAACTCGGTCGGATGAAATTCGTCAACGCAAGTGGGCGATCAAGCAGCGTGAACTCGAACTGATTGCCGCACGCAACAACCTGCTGCCGCAGGCTGACATTGTGGCTCTCTATCGCTGGTTGGGTATGGGCGACGATCTGTATGCCACAAAGCGACGAGGCCTCAACTTCCCGAACCCAGACTCGCTAGCTTGGGACAACTTGACAGAAGGTGACTTTGCGGAATGGCGATTGGGCTTCGACGTGCGAGTGCCGTTGGGCAATCGAGCAGCCATGGCGCAAGTTCGCAATCAACAGTTGCTGCTGGTTCGCGAACGAGCCCGCCTGGAAGAACTCGAGTTGGAAGTGTCACACGCACTGAGCGACGCCAAGCAAAACCTGGATTCGTACTACGTGATCACGAACACAACTTTCTTGCAACGCAAGTCAGCCCTGGACCAAGTCAGGATTCTCGAGAACAAGTACAAAGTCGCTCAGACGATCACGCTTGACGTGTTGCTGGACTCGCAACGCCGAGCGGCCGATGCTGACCGAGCGTACTACCAATCGCTGCTGCAGTACAACTTGGCCGTGATTGAGATCCATCGTCGCAAGGGTTCGTTACTGGAATACTGTGGCGTGGGCTTGGAAGAGGGCCAATGGTCGCAGAAGGCGTACTGGGATGCTTTGATCCGAGCTCGTCAACGCGACGCCAGCTACTACTTCAACTATGGCTACTCACGCCCGAACGTAATCAGCCGAGGCAAGTTGTCACAAAGTGCTGAGGATGTGTTCGACAGCGAACTAGGAACACCGATGTTTGGCACGCCGGACATGGGCGAAGTTGTGCCGGCTCCACTTGAAGGCACACCGACACTGGCACCGCCGGCCATGCCGAATACGACTGACACGTCGGCCGGATCGGATCTACATGACACCTTGCGAAGCATCCTGTCGGGCGGCGACAATACACAGACGCAACCAACGGCAATTCCGCATTCGGCTGCCAGTGTGCCGGCAGCCGGTGCCGGTGGGAACACGTCGTCCAGCTCTGCCAACAGCAAGTTTCAATGGGATCTGCAACTCGACTAACCGACCAAGAAATCGCCAACCTGCGACAGCTCAACCGACAATTGAACGAAGAGCTGTCGCTGCTGGGCTGCGAACTTCATGACGGCATGTTGCAGTACGTCGTCGCCGCTCATCTCCTAACAGAAGCGGCCAAGCGTCGTTGCGAACAAAGCGGGCAGCCGGTGCCCGCGGAGCTCGCACAAGTTCGCGACTATCTTCAACAAGCGATGCAGGAGGGCCGGCGATTGCTCGGCGGTCTGCAGCCGATTGAACTAGGCGGCGACAAGCTGGTTCCTGCCATCGGATTGCTGATCCAAGACGCATCGGCGCGCGTGGCAACGCAGGTCACGTTGAGCGAAGTCATCTCACACGAGATCAGCGACGCCGCGCAACAAGTGATCTACCGCGTGGTGCAGGAGTGCCTCAACAACATCGTGCGGCACGCTGGCGCGCATCACGCAACGGTCGAACTCAGTACGACGGACACGCAAGTGCGTCTGCGCGTGAGTGACGACGGTATTGGCTTTGATCCGAAGCAGGTCCCGAGCGATCACTTTGGTCTGCAAGGTTTGCGACGGCGCGTTGAGATCTCTGGCGGCACAGTCACGGTGAAGAGCCAGCCCGGCAGTGGCTCAACGATTGAGTGCGTGTTGCCGCGCGGGTAATTCGGCCCTACTAAGTTCGCCAAACACGAGTAGTCGTTCGACTATTCCACGACGTAGTTCGCCGCAACGCGCTAGCGTCGGTTCGTCCCGCCGTAACGCCCAACTGCCGTGAGAACCGCGGCTAACGCCCAATGGCACTCAGTTTAGATTTCAGAATAGAAATAACACGAAG
>JAGQPK010000706.1 GCA_020426755.1 Planctomycetales bacterium | reverse complement strand
GCGCCCCCCGCGACACAGCAGTCGATGCAGCGTTTGTTCGCTTCGATGCCTTTGGCACGCACTGACGCGTCGGGGCTGATCGGATTATCTTCTTCGCTGCGAACTGTCACGGCGGTCCGCTTCAGACCAAGATCGTCGAGTCGCTTGCCCCAACGAGCCCAGTGATCGACATCCATGTTGAACATGGGTAGTTCGACGCCGTCGTAACCCATCTGCTTGAGCGATTCGAGCACGGGCAACATCCCGTCATGCATTTCTCCGGTCCACAGCAGCAGGTTCATGCCGTACTTCATAGCGATCTTGGCTCCTCGATTTCAGAATTCCACCTCATCAATTCGTCCGCCCGGTCGCGGACTTGTCTCCGCGCCAGCGGAAACCACTCGCATACGGACTCCGGCAGCAGGGGCAACCCGACGCGTTGCATCACGTTATTCAAGCGGAACAGCAGTTTCCCATCCTCCGCGTAGTCGTACAAGAACCGCTCAGCCGAAAACCGGGGGATGAGCCGTTCCAGCGGCACGTCCGGGCCAATCGCAATCCGGTTGACGGCCCAGGCGACAAACTCGACGTCCAAACCGTCCATGGCGTCGTAGTAGTCGTGCAGCCGCGACGGATCTTGCTGAATTAGCACGTCGTCGAGGAGGAGCTCCACCAGAATGTGGCCGAGAAAACTCGGTCGCATCCCATCGTCACGCGGCAATCGATCACGAAACTCGACCGTAAATGACCAACTCAACTCCGCAAACGCACGCGTGCGGTGAAACCAATCGTCATCATGATGGTGGCGTACGATGCCAGCGGCGACTTGCACCAACCGCGTGTCGCGGGCCGCAAGGAACCGGCGTGCCGACTTGGCGCGCGCCCGGACCCGGCGGTTGACGACGCTTAGCCAATCAGGCACCGCGGTTCCGGCCAGCAATAGAGGCGTATCAACGAACGTCCGTCCATGGGCGAAGTAGTTCATGGGCTCTGGTCAGATTCCAAGAGTCGAATCAAATCGGGAACTGCCGATTGAGCGCCCGGACCAATTTGGCCCAGCGCCCGCGCGGCCGCTTGTCGCACTTCATCATCTTCGTCTTGCAACAATTGTCGCAGTTCCGGGACGGCAATGACAGCGTCCGGCCCAATCCGCGCTAACACTCGCGATACATCACGGCGGACTCGCGCGTTTGGATGTTGCAATCCTCGCACGAGTTCTGGCACCGATGCCGTTCCGATTCGCCCCAGTGCATCCGCGGCAGTCTCCGCCAGACTCCACTCGTTGTAAGACCGCAGGGCCGTTCCAGCGGACGGAGCCGCGCTAGTCCGGCCACTCGCATCCCCCCCCATCAACTCGCTGCCGTCCTCCGTCGCGCCAGCGGCAGACGTGGACTCGATCGGCCCGCCGCTCTGTGCGGCCTGATCCAAATCACGTTCCGCCAATCTTTCCGCCACTTCGACATCTGACGGAGGCGGCGGTGTTTCTGACTGCCATGAGTCACACCCCGCCACGATCGCGCAGCAGCCAATCACCCAGCCGGCCAGCCAGCGGCGCACGGATGAAGGAGTGACGACCATGGTAAGTTGTCTCGACACATGACGGGAAAAAACGCCGATCGCGGCCAACCCGGGCAGATCCTACCGGCACCGGGGCAGCACTTTCGACGTCTCAACAAGCTGTATTCACGAATTATACCGAACGACTAAAACGGGCCCGCGTTGACTCAATAATTTAAGGCGGCCACAATCGGGGGATGGAGCGTTTCAAATGCGGATTGATGAAGTCAGCATCTCGAACGTGACATAAGAGCCCCCGGCGTCCGCTGCCGGGCGCCACGCACAGCCACGGCATGAAGGAGCCACAAGTGCCCACGCGTAACATGACGAGCATCTTCATCGCCTTGATCATCGCCATGCTCTGTTACGGCGAAGCACACCGGAATCGGTACGCGCTCACGTTGTCCGAATGCATCTCGCAGATCAACGACCTTTACTACGAACCCGTCGATCCACAGATGCTGTTTGATGACGCGATGGCCGGCATGTTTAAGCACCTGGATTCTTATTCCAGCTACATCTCACCGTCCGACATCCAGGCCTTCCGCGATGATATTCAGCAGGAATTCGGCGGCATCGGCATCGAGGTTTCTTCGCAGAAGAATCAGATCATCGTGCGGTACGTCGTATTCGGTAAACCGGCCTTTGCCGCCGGCATGAAAGCCGATGACGAGATCATTGCGATCGATGGCCAGTCCATGGAAGACGCCGAGATTGACGACGCGGTCAAGTTAATGCGTGGGGCCGTCGGCACGAAGGTAACCGTCGAAGTGCGTCGCGCTGGCGTCGCGGAAACTCTATCGTTCACGTTAGAGCGAGCGACGATCGACATCGAATCGGTACTCGGAGATCGCCGCGACATGAAGGGCAACTGGAGCTACGTGCTGCAAGCCCACCCGCAAATCGGCTACGCGCGGGTAACGACCTTCGGTGACCATACAGCCAGTGAACTAGCAACGGCGATTGGCCAGATGCCCGCCAATATGCGCGGAATGATCATCGACTTGCGTTCGAATCCTGGCGGGCTGCTCGACTGCGCCGTGCAGATCTGTGACATGTTCTTGCCACCCAACCAAACGATTGTCACCGCACGCAGTCGCGACTCCGAAATCGTGTCCGAGTTCCGATCCGAACAACCACCGCTGGTCCCTCCCTCAGTGCCCGTGGTGATTCTGGTCGATCAGTATTCCGCCAGCGCCAGCGAAATCGTTTCCGCTTGCCTGCAAGACTATCACCGAGCGACAATTGTCGGGGCCCGCACTTGGGGCAAGGGCACGGTTCAGAACGTGATTGAATTGGACCGCGGTCGCAGCGCCATGCGACTCACGACACAAACCTACTGGCGGCCCAGCGAAGTCAACATCCATCGCCACTCGAACGATACGGAAGATGATCCGTGGGGCGTCATTCCCAAACCAGAAAACCGCATTGACTACGATGTTGACACCTATCAGCAAGTCTGGCAACAACGCTATGCGCACGACTTGCCCGGCGCAACCGGTGACAACGCGGCGGTGAACGCGGATGCAGATTCAGATGCGGCAGAGACTAGCAACGACGCGGCAGTTGACGAAGTTGACGCAGCGGACGAACAAAAGCCGAAGCAACCGGTGATCGATCGCCAATTGGAACGAGCGATCGAGGTGATCGAAGCAGCGCAGCCGAAGATCACACGAGCGGCTTAGCCATGTCAGCTTCGTTGTGGAGTTCGCCGAAAGGCGCCAGCCCAATGGCACACACAACTTTGCTATCACCGGCCGCGGCGAACATTGTTCCCCCTCCCGCAATCGACTCTCAACTGTCTTAAGACGCGCAGTACGGGAGGGGGATTTAGGGGGCGGGCGACAGAGACTGAGCGCAAGCGCGCCGCAGCAGTCGCTTCCACGAGCGACGATCCTGTTCGTTGGCTGTCACAGCGCAACGAATCG
>JAGQPK010000705.1 GCA_020426755.1 Planctomycetales bacterium | reverse complement strand
AGTTCGGCGGCAACGAAGATTGGCCGCAAAACAACTGGTACGCATCGCGTCGCCGTATTGAAGGTGCGAAGTGGCAGTTTCATTCGTGGGATACGGAGTTCTTTTTTATCAATCTATCGTCGGACCGAGTCAACACGATTGACTCGTCGGGTCCAGGGGAACTATTTACGAATCTCTTGACGAGTGATGAGTTTCGGTTGCGCTTCGCCGACCGAATTCAATTGCGCATGTTGGGCGATGGCGTCTTATCGCCGGCCCGAAACATTGCGCGGCTTGATGGCCTGACCGCGCCGCTAAACGGTGCTGTGGTTGGTGAGTCGGCTCGCTGGGGAGATGCTTGGATGAACCAAGTTAGTCCGGCTCGCACGCGTGATGATGATTGGTTGCCTAAGCTAGACAAGTTGCGATCAACTTACTTTCCACAACGAAATGCGATCGTGATGCGACAATACGTGCGACGCGGACTGTTTCCTGCGACGCAAGCGGTGACGCTAAGCCATTCCGGCGGTCTGCTCGATGCCGGCACAGTCATCAGCTTTTCAGCTGCAGAACCGAGTGATTTGATCTACTACACCGTCGATGGTTCAGATCCGCGGCTGGTCGGCGGCGCATTATCGCCAAGTGCCGTGTTGTACAGCGGATCGCTGACGATCGAAGCTTCGCTGGCATTCCAGATTCGCGTGCTCCGCGGCACCGAATGGTCTCCGCTGATCGCCGCTACTTATGAGGTGCCCACAGTTGGCGACTTCGATGGAGACAATCGCTGGACGGTTAGCGACCTTGATCGGCTATGTGCGGCGGTACTCGATCGGAGTACCGACCTCCAGTATGACCTGAATCAGGACGCAAAGGTAAATGTCGACGATCATCGCTATTGGGTTGAACAGATCAAGCAGTCCACTCTGGGCGATGCAAATTTGGACGGCGTGTTCAATTCAAGCGACCTGGTGCTCATCTTCCAAGCTGGGCTCTACGAAGATGCTCTTGACCGGAACTCAACCTGGGCGACGGGCGATTGGAACTGCGATGGTGAGTTCACGACATCCGATCTCGTCGCTGCCTTTCAAACTGGTGCTTACCAGTAGATGAATTGCAAGAATCGCTCGCGATCACGCTTAGGCAAAGCGTCCACATTTGGTACGACGTACCGATTCTCTTCGGTATCGATCAACAGCTTTCCGTTGTCCGCGAAGTCCAACGCTTGGCTCCCCGTCCAACGCATCAGAAACTGCTGACGTCCGTCCGTCGTTTCCACATCGAACTCCAAGAAACCGAATGCCAGTTTGATTTGAACGATGCCGACAATGGTTCGCATCAAGTACTTTCGAGACAGCGACTGGCGGACGACATCTTGATCCGCGTATGGCCATTCTTCCAAGTTGCTAATTAAGCCGACTTCGACATCTTCGCCGTTGTCGCTCCAAGTACGCACGCTCAAGTAGCGTTCGGGGTGGCTCGCTGGGAAGGTGCAAGTGACAAACACGGGCGTCGTTTCCGAGTTCGTGATTTGTCCTGTTGGTGTGGTAAGTTGAATCTGACCGTCGTCGTTTAGCTGGAAGTGATGCAGATCGGGCGCGAGCCAGTTCAAATCAGGACCTTGGTGTGGTGGCACGGCCGGTGGTGTTGGTTCGTCAAGGAGAGCCAACGCCGCATTGCCGTCGCCATCATTTGTGCCGCCAGAGACTCCGCTCGCGGACGCCCCAACAGCCGCCAGTACCCGACGAGGCATCGTATGATGCGACGTGCGAGCCGCGGCGATGTGCGGCTTGCGGTTCTCCGTCACCGCTGCGCCTTGTTCATCTTCGCCGTCGCGACTCAAACGCCCTTGCATTTTGTCGAGCAAGCGATCGACGTTCGGATCGTTGGATACTTGAGTTTGAATTCGAACCAGCCGCGCGTAGGTCCCATCCTGTTCCAACAGTTGCGCATGACTGCCTTGTTCAATCAATTTGCCACGCTCGAAAACTAAGATGCGATCAGCATTTCGTAGTGTGGAGAGGCGATGGGCAATCGCGACCGTGGTGCGTCCCCGAATGAGCACCTCCAGCGCCTCCTGGATGCTCTTTTCTGCTTCCGCATCGATGTTGCTGGTGGCTTCATCCAAGACCAGAATCTTGGGATCGTAGAGCAACGTGCGGGCGATCGACAAACGCTGTTTTTCACCGCCGGACAGACCGGAACCTTGTTCGCCGAGTTGGGTTTCATAGCCCAGTTGCGTGCGGCAGATGAAATCATGAGCACCGGCGGCCTTGGCGGCGCGGAGACCTTCTTCGATGGTCGTGTGCGGTCGACCGTATGATAGATTGTTCCAGACCGTGCCGCGAAATAGGAACGAGTCTTGGAAGACGATGCCCAGTTGTTCGCGCAATTGCTGCATGGACAATTGTCGGACGTCGATGCCGTCGACCAAAATCCTACCTTCTTGCACATCGTAGAATCTGCCCAACAGGTTCACCATGGTGGTTTTCCCAGAACCGCTTCGACCGACGATCCCAACCATCTCGCCAGGTGCCACTTCGAACGAGATATCGCGGAGTACGGGTTGGTTGCGATCGTAACCGAATGTCACATGCTGGAATTGAATCGCGCCCCGCACGTCGTGCCAGTCCGTCGGGCAATCCGGTTCCATGACGGCGATCGGAGTATCAAGCAATTCCAGGACGCGTTTGCTGCCTGACAAAAAACTCGTGAGCCAAGCGGTGAAGTTAGAGAGTGCACCCAGCGGCGCGTAGAACATCGAAAGGTAAGCCAGGAATGCGATTAGTTCGCCGAGTGTCATTTGCTGACCAATCACGTCGCGTCCGCCCACATACCAGACGATCAAGCCGCCCAAACTGAAGACCAGTTGCATCGTCGCGGCATAGCGCGAACTGGTGTCTTCCACCCACAGTCGCCAGTCTCGCAGCCGTTCGGCCGCTCCCTGAAAACGTGCGTACTCACGGTCTTCTTGCGCAAATGCTTTGACGACACGAATCCCGGATAGCATGCCACTGAGGACGGACATCTGTTTGGACGATGCGTCCCACAAGCGGTAGTAGCGCGGATAGACCTTCTTCCAAAACACCCATGTACCTAGAAACACCATCGGCACAGGGATCAGTGTGAAGAGCGCCAATTTGGGATTGAGCCAAACGAGCATCGTGCCCACGCCGAATAGCTGTACGGTCTGCAGCAGAAAGCCGCCGGTCAATTGGTGCATCAGACCATGCAAGACCTCGCTGTCGTGGGCGACACGGCTGATCATCGATCCGACTTGGTGTCGGTCGTAGTAGGCGACAGCAAGCCTTTGCAGTTTCTGCACCATTTCGAGCCGCAGATTGCAGGTGAGTCCGGCACCAATCAGTGTGGCAATGCGTCCTTTGATGACACCGACGATCGACAGCAGCACACGCGAGCCGGCCAACGCCAGTACGACGACCAATAAGGCTCGACGAATTTCATCCGGCGAGTAGCGAACATCAGTGCC
>JAGQPK010000704.1 GCA_020426755.1 Planctomycetales bacterium | reverse complement strand
GCGCACTTGCCATTGGCAACCGTGCGTAGCAGTCGGCGGCGGCGCATAGCTGGCTTCGGTGCGTGTCGTTTCGTGCTCATAGCCAGCACAAAACGAACATGCCTCGCCATACGGCGGATCAGACGGGCGTTGAAACTCGTTGGGACGGTTCTGTCGGTCACTGGCCAGCACGTATTGCTGGCCGGTAACCCAGTCTCGCCGCAGCTCAGACGCAGATCTGTGTGGCTCGGGCAATGGTCGATTCGTAGAGTTCGGCATACTTCCTTGCACTCTCTGCCCAAGACCAATCCTGCGTCATGCCGTTCTTGACAAGCTGTTGCCAGCGGCTCCGGTCGTGCCGGAAGATGTGACACGCACGCTCAAGCGTTTGATCCAGCTCCAGCGCTTCGTAACGATCGAACAAGAAGCCGTTGGCTTGCGAATCCTGATAGGGATCGTACGACTCATCGCGAATCGTATCGGCCAAGCCCCCAGTCGCATGCACGACGGGCACGGCACCATACTTAAGGCTATACAACTGATTCAAACCGCAGGGCTCATAACGGCTAGGCATCAAGAAGATGTCGCTGCCCGCCTCAATTCGATGTGCCAGCCGATCGGAGAATTCCAATCGAGCCGCCACTTTGCTCGGATACTCGGCGCTTAGTTCCTCAAATAACGTGTGGTACTGCGGCTCACCTGTGCCCAGAATCACCCATTGGGCATCCGACGATGCAACCCACTTCCGAATGACGGGAGCCACCAAATCGAATCCCTTCTGGTCGGCCAAGCGACCAACCAAGCCGATAAGCGGCGCGTCAAGATTCTCGGGCAATCCCATCTCCTGTTGGAGAGATCGCTTGCAAATCGGCTTTCCTTCGGTCCAAGTATGCTCGTCGTAAGTCGCTGGCAAATGGCCGTCGGTCGCGGGACTCCATTGCTGGTAATCCACGCCATTAATGATGCCGGTCAACGTGTTCCTCCGGTGGTACAACACGCCTTCTAAACCGCAGCCCAGAGGTGAGGTTTGAATTTCTTGGGCATAACGCGGGCTGACCGTGCTGACCGAGTCGGCGAAAACGATGCCGGTCTTCAACAGATTGAGATCGCCGTAGTACTCCATCTGTCGCCAATTGAAGTACTTCCAGTCAAGCCCCGTTAGTAGCATGTCCCAATGCCAGAACTGTCCTTGGTAAGCCATGTTGTGAATCGTCAGTAGAGACGCGACCTGCTCGTAACCCCGAGCATTCTCGTATTCCACCTTCAAGAACGCGGGAAGCAGGCCGGTCTGCCAGTCGTTGGCGTGGATCAGGTCGATGTCCATTTCGAGCAACCGAATGCTCTCCATCACCGCCCGGCAGAAGAAGACGAATCGTTCGCAATTGTCCCGGTAGTCGCGACCATTTTCGCGATAAAGCTGATTGCGATCAAAATAGCTGGGTTGATCCACCAAAATGACGGGCACGTCGCTATTGGGCAACTGGCTGCGCAACAACCGTCCCCCGACAACATGGTTGCCGATCGGGATTTCCAGGTCGATGCCCGTGTCGGTAATTGGTTGACCGCAATGCTTTGCGCATCGATACGCCGGCAGAATCACCGTAACTTGATGCCCCATTCGGGACAGTTCGATTGGCAAAGCCCCGCACACATCGGCCAATCCACCGGTCTTGGCGAATGGTACGACTTCACTACTTGCCAGCAGAATCTTCAAAGCAAGGACTCCCGACCTGTTTGACCCTACGGTACATGTCGCGTGATAAGCACATCGATTTCCGTTCAGTGCGATCCGACCAGCGGCAATTAATTGCCGCATCCATGCCGCAGCAGGCGCTCGTTCTGTTCACTTTAAAAGAAACCGACGCTGGGCAACAATGGGCTAACCCCAAAAAGGCCCCGGTTTTCGCTGGTCAACATACGTCACCGGATCGTCACATCTGCGAGCAATCCTACCTCACGTTTATCCGCCAGCTTGAGATTTTGCAGTGCGTTACGTGTCCTCGTATCTTCCTGCCAAGTCGCATCTTCGCGACAACAACCGAGGCACCAGCAGGCAACGCCAGGTTCGGCCATGGCTGACACAACGACCTGGCTCCGCCAGAACGCAAGGTTCCGGTTGCTTGCCGTCGTTAGCCACTTTTACTATTCTCCTGGTTAGGAAAAATTTCCGTTTAGTGAAGTTTTGACGCCCTCAGCGGCGGACGGATCAGCCCGCGCGCGACAGCTGCATTGATTTACCACGAACGAATAACGAAAGAGGAGCGCTCCGTGTTCGCAGGCACCCGTGATTTCAAACGTCGTGCGCATTCATCTATATCTGCTAAAAAGCAGGTGACCAGCCACAACTGTCCAGCCGACGATCAGCTCGACGTGCCCAACGCGCTCGCCTAGCAGGTGGGACATGTGAGCGACTTGAGGACCGCATCGTTCTCGATTCTACCCTGACACCATCGATCACCGGCACGGTGTATGTCGATCGCAATGCAGATGGTCGTTCAACGCCCGACGAAGTGCTGTCGGGTGTTTCCGTTCAATTGGCGCGCGACAACGGCGACGGCGTTTACAACGCGCTCCAAGACACGGTGGTGAGCACGCTGACAACGGACGCGGCTGGCCAATACTGCTTCGGCGATCTCGATCCGGACTCAAGCTACTTCGTCCTGCGCCCTGCTCAAGTCATCAACGGCGAGTCGCTCAGAAGCGTCGTCAGCCCACTGATTTCGGGAGGACAACCGGGAACCTTGATCGACCAGTTTGTGACTCGCCAAACCGCCACGGCAGTTCCACCGGCACCCTCGAGTAACGGTTCGATTTTGACTTTCGCCGACGAGTCCGAAGTCATTGGCCGGGAACGCGACCTGAACGTCGAACTGATCCAGGGCATTGGTGAAGTTGCGTTGGCGGTCAATCCATTTGGTTTGGAGGATCTGCTGGAGTTCCGTAATTCTCCCGGGACGATTGGCACGCGAATCGTCACCTGGGACGGCATTGATGGCGACAGTGACCAAATTGCCGGCGGTCTACACAGTCGCGACTTGACGATGGCAGGCCAGAACACGGGCGTGGTGCTGCGTGGTGGCGTCGATGCGTCGGGGGCCGACACCGAGCTGGAGATACGCTTGCACAAATCGGGCGTCGAGGGCTACTCGCAAGTCACCTTTCAATTGCCCGTCAACGGCGGCAATGCATCGGGCTACGTATTCCTACCGTTCGATACATTCACTGGCCCGGTCGATCCCACGAACGTCGATGCCATTCAGCTCGTTATTTCGCGCGGTGGACAAGGCACCGACGGCAAGATCGCCTTGATCGGTGCATCGGGTCCCAAGCAGTTTGACATCCCCGAGGTCATCCGCGCCGACCTGTCTGTCACGAAGACCAACAACGCGAACACTCTGCTGGCCGGCGCCAGCACGACCTACACCATCGTTGTCACGAACAACGGGCCGGATGACGTAAGCGGCGCGGTGTTTGAAGACACGTTTTCAAGCAACCTTT
>JAGQPK010000703.1 GCA_020426755.1 Planctomycetales bacterium | reverse complement strand
AAGCTCATAAGTCGGGCGAATACATGGTGGTGGCGCGCAGATACCGCCCTCAGAGCTTTACCGATCTGGTCGGTCAGGGTCTTGTGTCCCACGCGCTGCAAAATGCATTGACGACGGACCGCGTGGGTCACGCCTACTTGTTTACCGGGGCACGCGGAGTCGGCAAAACGTCCACAGCCAGAATCTTGGCAAAGGCGCTCAACTGCGTTACCGGTCCCACAACAGAACCTTGCGGCAATTGTGATATTTGTGAACAGATCGCTAGTGGCGACGACGTCGACGTTCTTGAGATCGACGGTGCCAGCAACCGCGGCATCGATGAGATTCGTCAACTCAGATCGAATGTGAGCGTGCGTCCCAGCCGGTCGCGGTTCAAGGTGTATATCATCGATGAAGTGCACATGCTGACGAAGGAAGCGTTCAATGCTTTGTTGAAGACGCTGGAGGAGCCGCCCGACCACGTCAAGTTCGTCTTTTGCACGACTGAGCCCGGTAAGATTCCGATCACCGTTTTATCGCGTTGCCAACGATTTGATTTTGCTCCGGTGAAGAGCGACGAAATCATGGGGCGGCTCCGCTATATCGTCGAACAGGAAGGCGCGTCGGCCGAACCCGCCGCGCTGGAACTGCTCGCGCGACGCGCGGCTGGATCGATGCGTGATAGTCAATCGTTGCTCGAGCAACTGCTGTCGTTCGTCAACGAACCGATCACGGTGGCCCACGTCCATTCGATGTTGGGCACGGCCAAAGATGACCGCCTTCACGGACTTGTCGACGCCCTGCACGAGCGAAATGCAGCCGCCGCACTTCATAGCCTTGATGAGGCACTCCGGGAAGGTGTCGACGCCGGTCAATTGGCCGAACAGTTGGTCGGCTGCTTCCGTGATTTGATGGCAGCCACCGTAGGCTGTAGTGGCGAGCTGCTCCTGCACCACCCACCAGCCGACGTCGACCGACTGCGCGAACGCGGACAAACGTGGGGCCTTCCCAACTTGCTTGCCGCCGTCCAGATCATCGATCAAGCTGTGGCAAGAATGCGGCACAGTGTGCACGGGCGAATCCTCTTGGAACTCGCGTTAGTACGAGTCGCCGCTCTAGAAGACCTGGCAGCGCTGTCGGACATGATCGGCGCCATCTCGCGCGGCGAGCCGATCGCGGCTGTCGATACGGCGGCGGCTCGCCCCGCCCTGCCTCGTCCGGCCTCGCGTCCCGCAGCCACTCAAGCCACTCCGCCAACGGCAGCCGTCACTGAGTCGACTTCCGACAGCAAAAAAAAAAGCGTCCCGCCGGTAGAAGTCACTGAACCCGTATTACCCCCGAACGCACCATTGGCGGAGGAGACGCACGAAGTCCCGCCTACGCAGGAGCAGGAGCAGGAGCAGGAGCAGGAGCAGGAGCAGAGTGTTGGCAGCGTTTCAGCCAACGTCAATACGGCAGCGAACGCGGCTGCGAGTGCTTTGTCGCGGATTGATCCGCCGCAAGCTGCAGCGTCTGCCGGCCCGAACGTGTCGCACATTGCGTCTGACCAGATGGTCGCCGCCGAGACGCAAGCCGCGCTGATCAACAGCGTTGCCGCGCCCGAGGAAGCCACTATGGAGGCCGACTCAGATACATCAGAGACGGACGATGCTGCCGAACCAACTAGCGGCGCGTTGAGTCGTGCAACGACGAATGGCGGCTCGCTAACGGAAGATGAGGCAAAACAGATTTGGCAATCCGCGCTCGACGAACTCAACGATGTCACCGCCGACTATGCGTTGCTGGCGGACTCTGTTGCAAGTTCCGGGCCAAATCGACTGGTCGTCCGGTTTCGGCAGGTGTATAATTCGAGCAAAAGTTTTTGTGAGCGACCTGAGCGGCGGCAGCAATTAGAGGAATCGGTCTCACGTGTTGCTGGCCGAACGGTCCGCTTGGATTTTGAGCTGGTGCGTGAGGACACTCAACACGAGACTCCGGTCGCACCGCCTGCGTCAAAGCAAAAGCAGCGTCAGCAGATCACACGACATCCGCTCGTTGAGCGTGCCGTGACTTTGTTTGAAGCGGAGATAATGAACGTGGACGTCGGTCGTCGACGGGAGTAAGCCGTTCGACCGCAGGATCTCATTTGCAGGAGCATGAAACCGTGTTCGAAGGTCTCGCCAACATTGGAAAGCTGATGCGTCAAGCCCAGGAGATGGGCGGCAAGATGCAGGAAGCCACTGAAGAACTAAAAACCAAACGCGTAACAGGCACTGCGGGCGGCGGCATGGTTGAGGTCGAGGCGAATGGCCTTGGCGAGATCTTGCGGCTGACGATTGATCCGCAGCTCATCGAACGTCAAGAGAAGGACATCATTGAAGATCTCGTGCCGACGGCGATTAACATTGCCGTGCGGCGCGCGCGGGAGCTCCACGCGGAAATGATGAAGTCAATGACGGCCGGTCTGCCCTTGCCGGGACTGGACGACGCGCTGTCCAAATTGACCAACATGGGTCGCACCGAAGAATAGGATGCACCGCGCAAGCAAGGAGACGCGAACCACATGGCCCATTTGACGGAGTCGGTCACTCGGCTCATCGACGAGTTCGCAAAGTTGCCGGGCATCGGCAGAAAGTCGGCCGAGCGTTTGGCGTACCACGTACTCCGCGTCACGGAACCGGAAGCTCTCGAACTGGCAGAAGCAATTCGTCGCGTCAAACAGAATGTGCGTTACTGCAAAACGTGCTTTCATTTGGCCGAAGGAGAAGAGTGCGAAATCTGCACGGATCCGAAACGTGATCGGTCATTGCTGTGTGTCGTCGAACAACCACGCGATTTAATGCAGCTCGAATCGTCCGGTGCGTTCCGCGGTTTGTACCACGTCTTGCTGGGACGCATTGCTCCACTTGAAGGTATCGGCCCTGATCAGCTCACGATCGACGCTTTGGTTGATCGTGTTAGAAGTGGTGAGATCAAGGAAGTCATCATGGCCACGAACCCGACTGTCGAAGGAGACGGTACGGCGCTCTATATATCGAATCAACTGGCGGAACTGCCCGTCGAGCTGACGCGGCTCGCGCGGGGCATCACCTCCGGCAGTGTCCTTGAATTCACCAATAAAGAGATTCTGGGGGATGCCCTGGCCGGACGGCAAAAAATCTGAAATGATCGCGAGTACATGCCGTTCTCGGTTTCGCTACATAGTTTCGCTAAATACAAGTGACCTCCCGGGCGCGATTCCAGAGTAGATTACCAAGAGATCGTCAAACGTGTTTCCTACTGCCTTCGCGTCGTAACGATTGAACCCATCATGCGACTGTCATTCGGCCTCGAACAAAAACTCGTTCAGAAACAAATCCTGGCTCCAAGGATGATTCAATCCATGGAGATCCTGCAGTTGCCTGTGATGGCCTTGCAGGAGCGGATCGAGCAGGAGATGAGCGAGAATCCGCTGCTTGAGACGCCCGACCGAGATCTTGACTCCCCGGAGGACGTGGGCGAACGGGACAATCCCGATGCGCCGGCCGAGGGCG
>JAGQPK010000702.1 GCA_020426755.1 Planctomycetales bacterium | reverse complement strand
CGACGCCTTTCTTGAAGTCGATCAGATAGAACTCAAGCTCATCAGGCGAGTAGCGTAGCGCTGCGTTGGTAATCAATGCGTGCAGCAGAGTCGACTTACCGGAGCCCGTTTTGCCCACGACCAGAACATGCTGTGCTGTACCGTGTCCCAACTCCATCGACTGCCGCTGCGTTGCACCGCTACGTCCCAACGGCACGATCAGCTCTTCGCTGCAATCGCCCTGCCAAAGTTGGCCGTCCGTAGGCGCGACGGCGGCAAACGGAACCTGCACGCGACGCGTCTGTTGAGCGTGTTCGCCCACCAGTTTGACGAGTTGCGTGATGGCGGTATCCGGCGGGGGCGGTGAGAGTTCGAGCGGCAAACTCGTGAACGGTTCCTGCTCGTTGCGGAAACCGCTGCCGGTCCATTGAAATAGCTGCCCGTCGCCTTGTAGATCTGAGAGCTGCAAGTGTTTCGGCAAGGGAACATTGCCGTCAACACTCATCAAGGTATAAACGCCGCAGCGCGGTCCGCTGTTGATAATACTGATCAATCGACGCGTGGCTTCGTCAGAAAACTGATGCGGGAAGTTTGCGACCACCAGGATGCGGAACGGTTCGGCGACTTCGCCTGCCCGTTCGTTGTATACCTGGATCGATGGATATTCATTGCGCAGGTACTTCTGGATCACATTCTCCATGTGTTCCGTGAGATCCGCGAGCCGCTGATTGATGTGCGCTGTTTCTGTCCAGATGCGATTGGTTACCAGCCGTTCGTCGTAGTCTGCCAGGTGCATGAAGGCAGAGAAGTTTTGACCAAGTCCCAGCGGATCGATAATGGTCAGACGCAGTTTGCCTGGCGGAAAAGCCGCGAGCAATTGCAACGTGGTGTTTTGCAGCACCCCAATTGCCGCGTCACGTCCGGCATCTGTGGCGTTGAGCAACAGCGAACCATGTGCGGGAAACGAGAGGATGGCGGGCAGTCGCGCCGGCATCGGTTCGTTACGCAGTTCATGATTCGACTCAGGCAACTGAAATTGATAACGACCAATCGGAACAATATCCGGCGGCATGGTCGATGGTTGCCACTCCTCACCGTGCTGTGTGTCGTCGGATAATTGAGCCAGCGCCAACGGGGCCGCACTCTGTAGCACCTCCATGAATGACTCAAAGCCGGCCAGAGCGCGGCGCCAGGTCGCTCGCAGATTCTCATCGACTTCGGCAAACTCGGCTTCCGCCTTGGCCGTTTGTTGTTCACGTTGCTGCAACGTTTGTTCGCGTTGCGCAGCGAAGAAGGCTCGTCGCTGTTCGATGAGCGGTCGGTAATGCTGGCGGAGTTGATGGGCGCGTTGTTCCCATTGTTTTTCGAAACGCTGATGCTGCAGCGCAAAGCTGTTTTCCAGCTCTTTCGCTTGGGTGTCGGCGGTTTCGCTCGTTTGTCGCCGTTGCTTCTCGCGCTCCGCTTGGCACAATAAAAGCTGTTGTTCGTGGTGGGTGCGAACCTCCTCGTGACCGGCCTTCAACTCTCGTTGTTCGGCTCGTTGTGCCTGAATCAACGCATGTCGGGCCACGGCCAACTCGTCTGCCAATTCCGGCGCGAGCGCACTCCAATCGCTGACCGCGCGATGACGCGCCAACAAATAGGCGGCGATGGACAGCAACGTACCCGCAACCAGCGCCCCGCCTGCCCAACGAATGCTCTCGTAGGCAACCAGCGGACCGATGACTGCGGCGGACACAGGCGTTGCGACCAAGAAGAACAGCGCGACCCACCCTTCGCGTACGAACTTTTCGGCAGGCCGTCGACGAGCTACTTGGATCAAACCGCCGATCGTCTCAATCGACTTCTCAAAGCGTCGCATCCAAGTGGAACTCCACGTTTGCGCGTCGTGCATTTCGACGGCCGCGCCGTTCGGCAACGGCACCGAACGCTGGTGGAGCAGACGCGTGACGTGTTCGATCGTGGTGTCCAGGTGTTGCGCTGCATTGGCTGCGCGAGCAAGAAAATCTTCGTGCTGCTTTTTGAGCTGTTCGATGTCGCCTTTCGCGCTGTCGCGGAGCTGCGATTCTTGTAGATCCGAGTTGTCTTCGAGTTGTTTAGTTACCTCGGCGCGGCGGCGGAGGATCTCGTCAGAGCGGCGGCCGCGTTCGTCTTCTAACGCCTCCACCTGCTGTTCGAATTCGACTCGCGCCTCGGCCAACTTCTGCGTCAACTCGCCACTGAGTTGATCAAGCGACTCGACCGCCTGTTCATCGATCAATTGAGATGCACTGGCGAACTGCGTTTCGGTCGCGTGAGTTCGCTCTTCGTAACGTGTGCGATTCTCGGCCAGACCTACCGATAGCTCGGTCGCTAGCCGAACCAGCCGGCGTACTTGATCCTGTTGTGAGACGGAGTGAGACGATTCGTTCATCCGTTGGTGCCTCGCTTTTCTCGTTCCCAGCACCAGCTGCCGGTTCCGGGCGGCAATTGGTGGCGGCTCTTGTCGATTCGATTATCGTTTGTCAGGTGGCGCTCCCTACAGTACCGTCGTTGGGCGGTCGGGGTCTTCGGAGTCGTGAACTGCCTGGCGGTATTGCTCCTCGGTTTCACTGGTGGCAGCCAAGATCAGTCGCAGCGCGGGAAGCATCGACTCCAAATGTTTGGCTTCAAAATCTCTTGCAGTTTGATCGTTCCATTGGCGACGCGTCTCGGCCCACATACGCTGTAGTTCGCGCGTGGCGTGTTGTAGTTGTTGTACTCCGATATGGAGGTGTCCGGGCCGGCTCATGGCGAGTTCTCTATGGGCGTGGTTTCGGAGTCACTAACGTTCGGTTGACGTGGCGACGTGGGCATGTCACGCGTCGAAGCAGTGGCAATCGACACGTATTTTTCCAAGGCCGCAATCATGCGATCAAGTGCTGCGACTGCCGCCGGCACATCGCACTCGATCAGTTGCGCCAACTTGCCCAGCGTGCCTCGGTATTCCTCGGACTGATGATGGACATGTTGCCACGCGCGCTTCGTGATTCGCTGCTTTTCCTCTGTCAGCCGCAAACGCTGGCGCGCTTGGGCAACTCGCTGCTTTTCTTCGGTCGCGGCCGGCTTATCGCGGCCGTTGCACGTCATTTGCTTCATTTGCAAAGCGCTGAGTGCTTCGTTCAACTGATCTGTTGCGCGGCGTGTCTCCGCGGGCCAGTAGGCGAGCCGATCGAGTTGAATCCAATCGACAGTTCGCTGCGATTCGAGCGAAAGCGTATCGAGGGCCTCTTGCAACTCCTCCGCGTATCGCAGCAGCGCAGCGCGAAACAATCGCAATGCGTCAATTGAATTGACCTGAGTCTGCCGCGCCATTTGCGAATTCCGCTTACGATTGAAGGTACTCGTCGATTTGATCAGCCTTGCGGGCCAAGTAAGGGATGTGCCGGTCAGTCAATTCCAGAAACCGCGCCATCAGTTTCATGTGCTCGTCGAACTGTTCACTAAAACGTTTGTGTTCCTGATCACGCCACGTGGTGCTGAGTCCGGTCATGTC
>JAGQPK010000701.1 GCA_020426755.1 Planctomycetales bacterium | reverse complement strand
ATGAGGGCGCGTATGGTTCGTTCGCGGCAGCGCATGAGCTCGCAACAGGTCAATCCTTTAACAGCACCTCTCGAGTTTCGGCCCTGGCCGGCCGGCTATCTACTGGCAACTACGACGTTCGTCGCATCGTTCCTGCTTTTTCAAATCCAGCCACTGATCGGTAGATTGATGCTGCCGAGCTTTGGCGGGGCCGCCGGTGTTTGGACAGTATGTCTGCTTTTTTTCCAAACGATGCTGTTCGCAGGCTATGTCTACGCTCACGCATTGACCAAGTACCTGGCACCTCGGGCGCAGGCCACGCTGCACAGCATGTTAGCGTTGGGAGCCTTGGCTGCGTTGCCGATTTCTTCAGAAAGTAACGGTGCATTCGAAGGCAACGCATCTGCTGCGACAGTCCAGAGCCAAACTCCCACGTTCGAGCTTTTGAGTGTGTTGATGCGAAGCGTCGGCCCGCCGTTTCTCGTGCTCGCCGCGACGGCTCCGCTGATCCAGCGTTGGTGGAGCCTGCAGACTAATCGGTCTCCGTATCGTTTGTACTCTCTCTCCAATGCTGGTTCGCTACTCGCCTTACTTAGTTACACCTTCTTGGCGGAACGTTTGGTTGGCACTTCCCGGTTGACACACTTATGGACATGGGGCTTCGTTGCAGTTGTTTGCCTGACGATGGCATCAGCGATCGTATGCCAACGGACGGTGGCTGTCAGGGAGCCGCACGCAGATCGACATGCGTCACATAGCAGTGAAGAGTTAACGGTGAAGCGACGCTTGTCCTGGATAATCCTGGCGGCGATGGGAACAATTGTGCTCATGTCCGTCAGCAACTCGCTGTGTCAAGACGTCAGCAGTGTGCCTCTCTTGTGGATCGTGCCGCTGACACTGTACTTGATCACGTACATTGTATGTTTCGGACAACAGCGAATTTATCGTTCGACCCCAGCCATCTTATTCATGATTGTGTCCAATGCACTCACTGCGTGCGTCTACAATGAGCTGCTGCGTATCTCATTTTCGTGGTTTATCGTTCTTGGACTTCTAGGGATGTTGGCGAGTTGTTTCGTCTGTCATGGCGAACTTGAGCAACGTAAGCCGTCGCCGGCGCATTTGACGGAGTACTACCTTTACATCGCGGGGGGTGGGGCACTAGGTGGTTTGGCGGTCGGATGGATAGCGCCGCTTGTATTCAATGATTATTACGAATTACCTAGCTCGTTTCTCTGCGTGACGATCGTAGGTCTGGCGATCTTGTTTTGGGATGCAAAGTCACCGTTGCAGCGAGCGAACCGGCTTTGGATGTGGTTGCTGTTGTTGCTGCTGTTCGCGCTGCAAGTAAAGGGGTGGTCTGGGAGCATCGTTTCGCGAAATCTCGCTGCTCTCACTGTACAACGAAGTTTCTACGGCGTGCTCCGAACGTGCGTGACTGCACCGGATCCGGAATTTCCCGTCGACTACTTGGGATTGTTTAGCGGATCGACGGAGCACGGTGGACAGTATCTTGACGACGAACGTAGTCAGTATCCCACTTCATACTATGCGAGATCTACTGGACTTGGCTTCGCCTTTACGCAACTTGATCCAGCTCCCGAGCGACATATCGGTGTTGCTGGTTTGGGAGCGGGGACGATTGCTGCCTATGGGCGCCCCAGAGATCGGTTTCGCTTTTACGAAATTGATGAGACTGTCGTTCCGCTGGCAGCCGAAGTGTTTACGTATCTTTCACAATTGCGTAATCGTGGTGGCGGCTATGAGGTCGTTTTGGGTGACGCGCGCGTTTCGCTGGCACACGAATCATCCCAGCAGTTTGATTTGTTGGTGTTGGACGCTTTCGCTGGAGATGCGGTGCCTGTTCATTTGTTGACTCGTGAAGCGATGACGACTTACTTAAGACATGTTAAGTCGACGGGAGTCATCGCTGTGCACGTGTCCAATCGCTTTCTGGCATTGCCGTTGATAGTTCGGGACTTGGCGGCGTATCACGGATTGGCGTTGGCTCATATTACGACTGAGGCGGACGCGAAACAGGACAATCTTGCGGCAAGTGATTGGATGTTACTCCGTCGGCCGGAAGGATTTGTCAACGGAACCGTTACGCCTCCGTACAAGCGTCCATTTCACATCGGTTCTCCTCGCGTCATTTGGACAGATGATCGCAGCAGCGTCTACGAGATTTTGAGGTGAGACGCCATGCCGTCGTCACCGTGCAGCGTATTCCGGACGGGTGAGACGGCTGGCTTAAAAGGTGTCACACCGATTGCTTGCAGTTAAACGCGAAGCCGATCAGTGCGCCGATGGCCAGTAGTGTGGCTATAGTCGCGGCAACTCTCAGCGGATGCGGGTCCCGTAGCGATCGAAATCCGAGCTGCAGTTCCAGCGGAGAGTCGACAGATACTTGGACGCTACGTCGGAAGTTGTAGACTGATCCTTCCTCCGGCAGATTGATGCCAATCGACTGAGGAGCCGGCTCGGACGTGCGCTGATGATGTACGATGCGGCCGGCAATCTGATGAAGGATCGCATTCTCCTCGCTGCTGTTACCGCCCAAGAGTTGACTTATTTCCTGGGGGCGGAAGTTCAGGGCATCCTGTTGAAGGATGGGGTTCACTGCGGCCGCTTCACGCAGTTGTTGGTTGTCGGCTGCAACGGCATTCGCAGCATCATTGTCCAGGTACAATCGCTGCCGTCGGGTGTTCAGTCCGACAATCGCTTGTTGTGTTTGCAGGTTCTCAAGTTGCACTCGCGCGTCTTCATTGGAGGCCGCGTCCAGCGCATACTGATTGGCGACACTACTCAGCGCCCACCGCGCTTTCGACTGATCACCGGCTTGGAGAAGTTGATTGGCCTGTTGTAGCAGTCCAGCCGCTTTGGCTGCTTGTTCCTCTCGCTTACCTTGGGCCTTCGATAGGTAGGACGCGCGGTCGTAGTTTTGAGTGTGATGTTGACCAGCGAGCTCGAGGTTGCCGTCGTGTTGTGTTAACACATATTCGTTGGGGGCAATCACATTCCATTTGATGTTTTCGAGTGGCACATTTAATTCCGGACCAACCAGTCTGACGTTGCCGAGCCGATTGCCCTCGGCCGAGTAGACAAACTGAACCGTAGCCGTTCGATCGTCGATGCCGGGCAGAATGTAGAATTGCCATTCGTTTTCGTCCGTGTTGTTGCGAACGACGTTGACGCTCTCACCGTTGACGAACAGATTGAAAAGCTCTCCACCGGCGGGTAGTCCGACGGTGAGGCTGCTACGTTGAATCACATCAACTTTGATTTGCACGGCAGTCAATTGTGCGCCGCGTGGCGAAAGGACTGTCGTGAGCGTGCCGTCGGTGACGCGGAGCTTCAGCGCGTCGGCGATCGCGTGACGCGCGGCTTGTACCGTCAATGATTGTTCAGGTGCGACCACTCGGAATGCGAGTGCCGGTGCACTCCGGTTACCCGCGTCTCGCAACGCTTGCGGCACCGCATTCCATTCGATGGCTTGCCATCCGGCTGGCACGCTGGGCG
>JAGQPK010000700.1 GCA_020426755.1 Planctomycetales bacterium | reverse complement strand
GTCGATGAGGTAGCGTTCGCGAAGGTACACGAACGGACGTGTGTTACGACGTGATGTCTGCGAGACGTGCGAGATCGGCCATTGGCCGATGTTTTGCGCTTTAAGATGCCGCGAGGGGCGCGATTGCAGTTTCTGATCGCCTACGGTGCTGTGAGTCACTTAACCGAATGCGCTTTCACAATGTGTGATTCCGCGGTACCAGCGCCTCCCGGCTGCCGCCGCCCGCTCGCTGACACGTTGAGCAGAGCCGACAATCCGACCAAACATCCGGTCGAACCCTGAAACCAAGTCCGTCCATGCGGCCGTCCGTATTCCCAGTCGCTCAAGAATGGGTGCCAGATGACTTGGAATCACACCGGACTTGCCAGAGTGCACAATGCGCCCGCTTGCGTCGAGTAGTTCGAGGTATTTGTCGAGCGTGATTGGAAGTAGCCCTTTGTCGGACGCACGACGCTTCGTTGCGCTGCGTGTCATACTTGGATCGTTGAGGTCGGCATGCTCGTCAAGTGTCAGCTCACACATCCAGCCGTCGGGCAAGAATCCAGCTATTGACTTGTTTGTGCCGCCCGATTCAAGGTAACCTAACTGCTGCTTGGTCAGAATCCGGTCGTACGCCGACGTGTGACGCGCGCTTTCTGGGGTCAACACTTCGCCGGCGCGAATCGGGTTGAGATCCACGTATATCCCACACACGAGAATTGACGCCTCATCCAAGAGTTGCCGGCACTTAAAACGATCTTCCCAAAAACAGCCAGTACACTCATCTTCTCGGTTGCATCGCCGAGCAATCAGCTCGCAAAGTACGCCCATGAACCAGGAAGGATTCGTCAGTCGCTTCCGCAGTTTGTCACATCGACCTGGCTTGGATAATTCCTGCGCGATGCGATTTGCATCCGGTTCGCGAGGTTTTCCATCGGGACTTTTTGCCAAACAGCTCACCGTGAGCCAACGACGGACCACGTCTTCGTCTGACCAATGGCAAACGACATCCGGGCGTATGCGAAGGATCACGTGAAGATGATTGCTCATTTCCGAGCGAAAGCCGACCTCAATGGCAAACAGAGACGCCAGCGTTTCTTCGCCACATCGAATCCACTCGCGTCGATAGTCGAAATTATTCCCAGTAATCGGATCGACACCACAAAGAAACGCGCGGCGCACGCAGCGATTCCAGCAATGGAATACACCGACTTCATCTAGTGCGACAACTTCGGATCGAGCGCAACCCGCCATCACGTGTCTCCTTTGCCGTGTAGTGAAATAGAGGGTGAACACATGTATACTCGTTAGATCCGACATCGTCAACCGACTTGAAACCGCTGCGTTCGCCACTGGGGATGTGAATCACAAATAGGCCCAGCAAACACTAACTTTGTTCCGGTCTAATTACGGGTTCGTATCGCGCTGTCACGACTCGATAACGCCCGTCTTCGAATTGACTGTTTGGCGCAACTACTTGTCGGCAGTGTTGGAAGTAGAGTGTCTGGCTCCTGTTCATTGGAAGTAGAGTGTCTGGCTCCTGTTCAACTGTTCAACAGAGTCTTCGAAGCAAACCGCTTCGGCAATCCTCGTCGGTTCACGTCATCAAGCATGAATTGGTATGCGACCGCGATATGCATAGCATCCTCGACGAATAAAATCAGGTTGACAGATGTGTAACCTAGGGGTTACATTCTTGGCTGTATTGACTCAAGGAGAATCGAGATGCGAAGCGAGACTCTATCCACCAATAGCCAGGCAGCGGCAGAGCAACTGGGGCGAGGTCGAGTGCGTTCGGTTGCCGTCATCTTGTTGATGTACGTGTTTACCCAAATCGAATTTGCCACCAAGTTGGCGGATCCCGACTGGGCCATAGAATTCTCTCGCACAACAGCCTGGCTCGTGTACTCCAGCATTCTTGTCTTTC
This sequence comes from Planctomycetales bacterium, assembly GCA_020426755.1. Classification (GTDB taxonomy): domain Bacteria; phylum Planctomycetota; class Planctomycetia; order Pirellulales; family Pirellulaceae; genus JAGQPK01. The sequence continues at coordinate 1,603 of JAGQPK010000700.1, read as the reverse complement.
TACTTATGAAGGGCAGTGCGGTCCTCGTTGGGCGACAGGAAGTTGGCCAAATGCTTGATGATGAGATTACCAAGGATAATCGCAGCCGCGCGATTACTGCGGGGTTTTGGGCCGTGCTCGCTATTGCGGCAGGGCTGTTTTCCTATTCGGCGGTTGCGGACTTAGCCGTCCGTTCAGCCACGCATCTACTGCTTACCACGGGACTCGCGGTGGCCAGTGCACGCTTTGGCTGGCTAGAGTGGCGTGCGTACGCGACGTGAAAGAAAAGTTGTCCAATTCGATCAAGGAAGAACGCGTTGCGCGAGGCTGGACGCAGGCTGATTTAGCTGAGCGCGTTGGTGTCAGTCGCAAGACGATTAACACGGTGGAGAATGGAGTTTTCGTTCCTTCCGTCATCGTCGCTCTGAAGATCGCGTCAGCATTCGATCTGCCGGCTGAAAAGCTCTTTACACTTGATCGGTGAATTACAAGTACTTACGGCTGCGCGGGGGCAGGTCGAGTTTTTAGTTTTTCGCGACGGTCCAAAACTAGAAAATGGATCTGACCCCGTGCAGCTCGTCGGTTAACTGGTAAAGCTTTGCCGACGGTGGTAGTTGTCTTGGGAACTTTTCGCCTGTTTGCCGTCTTTCGCGGTTTGCCTTGTTTCAACCGTGAAAGACGCTAACGACGCGCAATCGGTGCAACGACGCAGCGATAGCCACGGTTCTTTGCCAGGACCGTGGTTCGTGCCAAAGCGGCGAACTCAGGTGACGCGGTCCAACTAGCGGCGGCGGCGACGCACTAGCAGGAGCATTCCCGTGGCGAGCATCGCCAACGATGACGGTTCAGGGACGGCCGAGACTGCGGCGCGGGGACCTGCTTCGAAGCCGCCGTCCGAGAACGCAGCTACGAAGTCGCTAGAATCAAAATCGCCATCGCCTGACCAATCACCTTCTGCCCACGTGGAATTCCCGGCGATTCCGTCTTCGTATTCGCCGATCATGAACACCGCGACGAAGTCGGAGCTGTCGAAAACGCCATCGTTGTTCGAATCGCCGTAGTATGTCTTGCGTAAATCTCGAATCCACGTTTCCCGATCCGCTGCATCGACCTTACCGTCGCCCGTAACGTCGTACTTGGTGGGATGCGCGCCACCACGCGCGGCGGCGCTAAGCGCTTCGATATCCAATTGATCCAACACGCCATTGGCGTCGAAATCCCCTTGTAATCCGCCGCCTTCGGTCTGTCGGATGATGATTCCGCTGATGCCGCCCGAGTTATCCTCCATGTGGCCGTACCAGAGATACTGACCCGCTGCGATATCGACGGACAACGTAACCGGATTGCCATCCGGATTCTCGGCTCCTTCTTCAGGATCAAAACCGGCGAAGTTGCCCGTGTTCTCGCTGTCTGGCTCCCCTCCGCCATTGACGTCGCTCTCGACCCAAATTTTGCCGTACTGGCCGTTAGCGTCGCTTGTTCGTCCGAGAAATAACGTGACGTTGTACTTGCCGGGATTGAGGCCGCCGAAGCGGAACAATAACTCGGTGCCAGCGGTATCGAGATTTCGGTAGAGGTAGTCGTCTTTCACGACGGCGGGAATGTCCACGCGATCGTATACCAG
>JAGQPK010000006.1 GCA_020426755.1 Planctomycetales bacterium | reverse complement strand
CTTACACGGCGCGCACCACCCACTCAGTCCGCATGCCGGTTGGCAACGGCACATAGACCGCGTCTACGTCGGCGTCACCCAACAATTCCTCGTAAGAACCATAAGCACGCGGCGGATTAGCAAACGCCACCCGCGACTGACAATCGTCGATAAACGACTGTGCTCGCTGCACACTGCGGCTGGCTACCGCATTCAGCGTGGCGTTACCTGCATTGCGAATCGACTGCCAATTCTTGCGAGCGATCGTGGCAGTCCCCAGAATACCCCATCGACAAACGGGTGAGCTCATAGTCTAACCTTTCCAGCATGTGAAGAACCTCTGTTGTACCTTGCACACGCCGTCATCACAATCAGCGGAAGGTGAGCCGATGTCTGATGAGATTCGAGCACAACTCATTTCGCCCGAAGTCCACGCCGATCGACGTGTCACCTTTCGCATCCGAGCTCCGCACGCACAGTCGATCACGATTGAGGGCTTGCCGACGCAGCCTCTGCAGCTAACTAGGCAGGATGCGGAGATCTGGACAGGGACCACACTATCGTTGCCTTCCGGGCTGCACGCCTACTACTTGGAGATCGATGGCAATCGACTCATCGACCCCAGCAACCGCGACGTTAAGAAATGGCTCAGCCTGAGCAGTCAACTCGAAGTACCCGGCCACCCGCCTCACTTGCATGAATTGACGAGTGTGCCCCATGGTTCAGTTCACCTACATACGTATCACTCGTTGACCACAAGCAGCGAGCGTGAAGTTTACGTCTACACACCTCCCGGCTACAGCCCGACGACAACACAAGATCTGCCCGTGCTCTACCTCTTACACGGCTATGGGGATGATGCGTCGGCGTGGACGCAAGTCGGGCGTGTCCACCGTATCGCCGACAATTTATTGTCACAAGGTAAGATCACTCCGGCGTTGATCGTGATGCCAGACGGACATCCGTTGAACATCGATCTGCAGCGCGATTTCGATGATTACGCTGATGAAAACCGACAGTTGCTGGAACGTGAACTGTTGCACGATCTGATCCCGTATGTTGAAGCTCAATACTTGAGTTCACGTGGTGCCACGCGCCGCTGGATTACCGGGCTCTCGATGGGTGGCGGTCAGAGTCTGCATATTGGTCTATCCCATCCATCCGTCTTCTCTGCCGTGGGGGCGTTCAGCGCGGCAGCGCCCTATGCGGCACAATGGGACGCACTATTTAATCCGCTGAAGCTGAATCCGCTGAAACCAGGCCCAGAGTTGCCGTCACGTCCACTGTGGATCGGCTGCGGTGAGGACGACTTCTTGCTGAAGCGAAATCTGCGTTTCATCGATCAGTTGCGGGAACGACAGATCGCACACGAGTGGCACCTGACCTCTGGTGGCCATGACTGGTATGTGTGGCGTGACTACATCGCACGGTTTCTCACCTGGACGTCGGAGTCATTGCAGCCCAGTTGAGGGAAGGCGCGTTAACTCAGCTTGTCACCGCGGTCAATAAGATGCACCTTCCCGTGAACATCGTGTGATTGTTTGAATAAGCGGGAGAGTATCGGTTGATCGCGAGATTTCCAACGTTAGAATCGGCTACGCTGCGTGTCCGTTGCCCGACCATGCACTCGCCGGGCACACAGCAGCCACTTGGGAGGTCAGGTCAGCCGCATGGCGACCTGACACGTTCGGTCCACACACACAGACAGTTGCACACCAAGTTGGGAAGTTAGCGAGTGACGCGTACGCAGTTACCACCTGTGAGTAGTTTTCTCTTGTGAGGGTCTCATGTTGAATAAGTACTGGAATCGTGCTGCGGCGCTGGCCGCTGCGCTGCTTCTCTCGGCGGGCAATCTGGCCGTCGCTCAAACCACGCTGTTGTCCGAAGACTTCGAAGGTCTGACTCTGAAGGACGCAACCAGCGCGACCGAAACCGCAGCTCCGGGAGTTTGGACCGACGAAGCTCCAGCCGGTTGGACTCGCGATAACACGACCACGCCCCTGGGCGACCCCGTCGAGTTTCAGGGCTGGACGTTTTTGAACAAAGACTGGTGGATCTCAACCGCAGGCGACCAGGATCGCTCGACGTTTACCGCGGGTCAAGGCGTCGTCGCTGTGGCGGATCCCGATGAATACGATGACGGCACTGACATCGACACGGGCAATTTCAACGTGTTCCTGTCGACTCCGGCAATTGATCTTTCGGGGATCGCTGCCGGTTCGGTGCGTGTTCAATTCGACTCGAGCTTCCGTGCCGAAGTGACACAAATCGGTCAGTTGGATGTAAGCTACGACGGCACCACGTATACCAACATTTTGGAGTACGATTCGGCGCAGTTGAACGACGGCGAAGTGTACAACGATGCGGTCGATCTGACGCTATCCAATCCGGCTGGCGGTTCGATGTGGCTACGTTGGGGCATGGTCCAAGGCAGCAACGACTGGTGGTGGGCCGTTGACAACATCAACGTCTCGGGCCGCCAAGTGCCGGAACCGGCGACGGCAACTCTGGCCGCAATGGCCGGCTTGGCCCTGCTCGGTTTCCGTCGCCGCTAAGTCACGACGGTTTCTAACGTTTCGCGGAGCCGTACGGCTAACGGCTCCACTTCTTCCGCAACCAAGCACGCGGGATTGATCGTGATCATCCCGCGTCGCAATTCCGCGGTCCCCACGAAAATCGGTGGAGCCGCTTCGCGCAGCCGTGTACAGAGGTCGATCAAGTCGACCGACGTGCGAGGTTCGACCGTCATGATGATTCCGGAATCCGATTCGTGGATGCGGCAATAAGCGAGCTTCGAGACGCTTGCTTCTATCTTCTTCAGCCACGCTCGACGCATCTCAATGTCATGCGTCAGGCTTTCTGTGGAAAAGCCATCCAGCGCGGTTAGGAGCGCGAAGATATCCGACGGACTCGTCTTGGCCACTCGCCCAATGCCCTGACGCGGCAACCCTTTCAAACGATGCTTGTCGACAAACTCAACGGGCGGTGTCCACAGATCGAAGAGCTCATCGTTGTCCATCATCTGCAGAAAAGCGGAACCAATCAGCGCCCGTTTACCGCACAGAATGCCCGTATCCGCCGGACCACGCATGGCCTTGCCACCACTGAACACCACGAGATCCGCGCCGGTAGCCAAGATCGTCTTGAGGTTGTCGATCGGCGGTAATTGAGCCGCCGCGTCGACGAGAACCGGCAAGCTATGGATGCGTGCCATGTGCATCACATCGGCCAGCGTCGGCAACGCGTTGTCCGTCAAGGTGTAGAGCACCCCGACCGTTTGCGGCGTGATGGCCGCCTCGTATTCCCAGACCTCGGGCATGCGAACACCGGAGCCCGAAGTCATCTCGTCCATGCCGACTTCAACCAGCTTGGCACCTGCCGTGCGGACGGCGTGATCGTAGCCAGTACGTTGGGTCCGCGCGACGAGAATCTCGTTCGGCATGCCAGTCGTGTCCGGCAAGCGTTCCATGCGCGAGAGATCATGGCCAGCCAAGATGGCTGCGGTTCCCAGTAACAGGCCGGCCGACGCACCGCTGACAATCAAACCTGCCTCAGCGCCACTGGCCGCGACAATCCAACGGCATGCTGCCGCCTGCAGTTGGTCCATCGACACCGAGTGTTCCGTACCCGTCACCCAACCAGCAACCACCTCCGGCGTCATGCGGGCGCCGCCGAGACGCGTCACCGTTCCGCATGCGTTGATCACAGGGTGAACGCCGAATTCCTTCCATTTCTCCGTCATTGTCAATTCCTTCAACAGCAGAGTATTCGTCCCACGCACCAAATAGCAGATTTAGGAGTGCTGATTTCTGAATTCTGATTTTGGAAGTTTGCGATGACCACTTTCAATCGAAAATCAGAAATCCACAATCTTCATTCCTCAATCTTGTCCAGCACCGGAGATCGCAACATTCCAAGTGAGCTATTTGGTGCGTGACTGCCACAATCCAACGAGCGGTCCATTATCCATTCCAGGCCAGATAAATAATGACCTGTGTGGCGGCGACGCAGATGGCCCAAAAACGCACGTTGCGGTACCAGGGACGAACCTGATCGTCGTCATACAGTCGACTTGTGGGAACCACCAGTAGCCACACGATCACCGCAGCGAATACCGCGGCATAAACGAAGCGACCATCCATTAAACCGATTCCTTCGCAACGGATTGCATACCAATCACCAGGCCCTGCAAACGCTCATCGTCGTGCGGTTTAGTCAACATACTGACACCGACATTTGCACATACCGCCGCCACGAACGACCACCAAGCGACCCATAACATGTGCACTCCTTGGTAGTGCATCAGTGACGCCGAAGTCACACCCACAATCAGCCCGGCAAAGCCGCCCCACTGAGTCACACGCCTCGACAACATCCCCAGCAATAAGACCGAGAGCAATGCTCCTTGATAGAGCGACAAGAGTGTTTGAAACGCCGTAAACACCGTCGTGAATCGCTGCTGAATTTCGTACGAGGCGATGGCGCCGCCGGCTAAGAAGATCACGATCAGCAGACGTCCAACCCACAGCATTTCGTAGTCGCTGGCACCTTGGCGAAAAATCGGCTTGTACAAATCGGTCACACATAGCGTCGTCGCGGAATTGACATACGAATCGAGATTCGACATGACGCCGGCTAAGAAGGCACCGATCACAATCCCGAGAATGCCGGGCGGCAAGAGTTTGACGAGCTCCGGCAAGACGAGCCCACCAGTCCAGTTGTCGCTGCGGACCCCGCCGAACTTGTCGTGAAACAGAGCCAGACCAATCAGACCGGGAATGACCAGTAGAAACGGGAAAACGATCTTGATCGCCGCGCACAACACGTATGAGGCGCGCGCTTCGGCTTGACTGACGGTACCGAACGTACGCTGCACAATGGCTTGATTGCCAATCCAATACGCTGGCCCAAGCACAAATCCCAATCCCAATAGCATTGCCGTCCACGGGTTGTCGGGATCTGATGCGGAACGCACAAGTTCAAAGTGATGCTCGGTGTCAGGCAGTGCGCCAACCTGTGTGCGTAAGGCTTCCCAGCCACCGACTTTGTCGAGACCAATCATGCAGATCAATACCATGCCAATGATCAGCACGATGCACGATACCAGGTCCGTGAAGACAACCGCCTTCAACCCTCCGCTAATCGTATAGAGCCCCACGACGACCGCCGTGGTCAGCACCGAAGTGGTGAAGCTCCAACCCAACAGCTCTTTAAACATTGACGCAGCGCTGACGAAAATCACGCCGAGCATACCGACCATGACAACCGCCCAGACGACGGCAAAGCAAAACCGGACGGCGAAGTTGTAACGTCGCCCCAGGTACTCCGGGATCGTGTAGACACCGGCGAGCCACAGAAACGGCATAAACACAAACGCCGCAATCAACACGGGAAAAATGCAGCCGATCAAATCGTAGTTCGCCATCACCAGACCGTGTCGATAACCTTCATCGGCCAGGCCCACCATGTCCTTCGCGCCAATATCCGAAACGACAAGTGACGCTCCGACTGCCCACCAAGGTAATGATCGACCGGCCAAGAAAAGGTCGTAGCCCGACTTCACGCCGCGGCCGATCCACACACCAAACAGCGCAATTCCCGTCAGGTAGAGAATGACGAAGAAGAGATCGATTGACTGCAGTTCCATCGAATGATCCTTGTGCGCCGAAGCTGTCTTGCTCGGCCGATTTCCGTATTTCGACGCAACGTGTTGGCGTCGGTTAACGGCGATTTGAACCGTGGCTAACGCCAGGCGGCGAACTTTCTAACCGCACATCTGCGAAAGCTCCCGCAAGTACTCGAGCACCTCGTCAACGTCCGGTACCATCACACCAATTTGCCTACCGCCATAGTCGCACTCGGACAGGAGCACGAGTTCCTCATAGCTCTCGTCGGCGCGTAAGCGACGATGAGCACGAGCCCCGATCGAGCCGTCGCGAATCCCATGGGCTTCCATATGATGAGCGATCAGCCACTCGGTACGTGGAGTGATGAATCCTTCCAGCGCTTCCAAGCCAGCCTGTACATGATCGGTCGGATCAATGGCCTTGCCAACGTCGTGCAACAGCGCGGCCAGCAAAAACTCCTCGTCATACGGCAGTTCTTCGCGCGCCAGCTGGAACACTTGCAGCGTATGATACAACGCATCGCCCTCGGGGTGGTACTTGGGCGACTGCTTCACATTTTCCAGTGGCAACAACAACGCCTCGAAAACCTGAAATCGATCCACTTGATTCGCGGCCTCGTCCGCCGCCTCGTCGATGTCCAGCTCGGGATACTCACGAGCCAATAGTTGTTCGAGCTCGGCGAGACTTGCGCGTTCGATGGCCCGGCCGGTGATCGAACTCTTAAACACGTAGCGAACTTTCTGCGCCGGATAGATCGTCAACTCGATCGGAAACACATCACGAATGTGAATATGGTGGAAGATCCGCGCCTCGCCCTGCTTGCGGACCTGTTTGTGTTCGACTTCGCACACGAAGCCTTCATCCTGCAGCAGCATCAGCACGGCTTCCACGCTATCAGAAAACACGTGGATATCGATGTCGGAGCCGTCGCGAATGTGGCCGGTGAGCACGCTGCCGATCAGGCGGGGACGGAACCGGTCGAGAACGGTCAGCAGTCGGAGAGCGTGGAGCCGCATTTCGAGCAATCGCTCGTCGCGCCGCTGTCCCTCGAACATCCGGGCCATGAGCTGCACCTGGTCGCGGATCTCGACGTTGCTTGGCAGATCGGCCGGCTTGACCCAGCCCTTTTGAATTTGCCGCGCCGCTTTCATTTTCGCGCGGTAATACTCGGATTCCTGTCGACTGTAGAGCAGGCGTGCCGCCTCCCAGGCGATCTGGCGGCGAAGCTTCGAATTCTGCATGGAACGTGCGGCTGTCGGGAGGCCGCGGATACGACATGTGGAGAACGTGTTTGTAAAGCAGAAATAGCAGATTACGCCTGCTATCGTACCCGAAAACCGCACCGCCGGGAACGGCACCGACTTTGGAGTGCGGCCGCGCAGCTGCCGCTTTGGAACGACGCCAAACGTGACACGTGGCCAGGAAGCTCCAAAGCGATGGGGCCGGATCGGCGTTTCTCATGGCACGCCAGCTCGTCGTCCAACGTCCGAATTCAAACCGTTCGACAGCGCCAGACAACCGTGAAAAGCGATGGCTGCGCGATCGCACTCCAAAATCGGTCCGGAATTGGATGGTCAATCACGCCCCGCGCTAGACTCGAAAAACTTGCTGCGGACCGTTACGATAGTGCGGCGTGACTTTTGGAAGAGTTTTTGGAAATAGAGGCTGGCAGCGCGTCGATCGCGAGGTTGCGTAACGCGACTGCCCTCAATGCAGCGAGCAAGGAATACGTATGAAATCGGTGGCGGTTTATCCCGGACAGCCCAACAGTGTACACCTGGAAGAGATTGCCAAGCCGTCGGTTGATGATATCCCGAACGGGCGCGGTGTGCTGGTGAAGGTCCTGAAGGTCGGCGTCGATGCGACGGACCGGGAGATCAACGAGGCACTCTACGGTAACGCACCTCCTGGTGACAAGCACCTCGTCATCGGCCACGAATGCTTTGGCCGCGTGGAAGCGGTAGGCGCCAACGTCCGCAACTTGGCGCCCGGGGATTTCGTCACCGCTACCGTCCGCCGACCAGGTGCCTCGATCTACGACCAGATCGGCACCTATGACATGACGAGCGAAGAAACGTACTACGAACGCGGCATCAACTTGCGTCATGGGTTCATGACCGAGTACTTCGTCGACGACCTGGAGTACATCGTGAAGGTGCCGACGGGGCTGCAACACCTGCACGTCCTAATGGAGCCGATGAGCTGTGCCGCCAAGGCGGTGATGCAGGCCTTTGAAGTTCAACGACGACTCCGAGTCTGGCGTCCGCGCGTGGCATTCGTGATGGGTGCGGGCCAGATCGGTCTGCTGGCCACACTGATTCTGCGGCTGCGCGGATTAGAGGTCTATACGCTGGCTCGTCGACGCGCTCCTCGCTTGCCTGCCGAAATTGCGACGAGCTACGGCGCAACCTATGTAAGCACGATGGACAAGTCGATGCACGACTTAGCCAAGGAGGTCGGCAAGCCCGACCTGATCATCGAAGCCACGGGCAACAGCACGATCGCTTTCGAAAGCATGCAGATCCTGGGACTCAACGGCGTGCTGGTCTGGCACAGTGTCACCGGCAGTAGCAAGCAAGTCGAAGTGCCGGCTGATAAGTTGAACCTAGAGTTCGTGCTCGGCAACAAACTGCTGTTAGGTTCGGTCAACGCGAATCGCGAACACTTCGAAGTAGGCATTCGCGACTTGGCCCTGGGTGAGGCAATGTACCCGGGTGTCACGGAAAAGATTCTGACTCACCGTGTCGACGGCATGGACAACTTTCAAGAGATGATGCGTCTATTGGTCGAAGACAACGACGCACTCAAAGTTTTTGTGGAAATCGCGAAGTAGTATGAAGCAAGTACGATCCGGCGGCGGCTGGCCAGCAATTCGCTACACGTTGCGGAAGGCACGCGAAATGGGCGGCCTGCTTTCCATGTGGAAGGCAGTACGCAGTCGGAACGCCTGCAAAACGTGCGCGCTGGGCATGGGTGGCCAGCGCGGTGGAATGGTCAATGAACGGGGCCATTTTCCGGAGATCTGCAAGAAGTCGCTGCAAGCGATGGCTGCCGACATGCAGGGCGCGATCCGGCCCGAGTTCTGGTCGACGTACTCCATCGCTCAGCTTCAACAGTTCACTCCGCAGCAATTAGAGAGCTGCGGTCGACTGGCAACGCCGGTCATTCATCGAGCGGGCGAAGCCCATTACCAACCGATCAGTTGGGAAGACGTGCTGCAGCGGATTGCGGACAAGCTGACTGAGACGCAGCCTGACGAATCCTTCTGGTACTTCAGCGGACGCAGCAGCAATGAAGCCGGTTTTCTGTTGCAGTTGATGGCGCGACTGTACGGCACGAACAACGTCAACAACTGTTCTTACTATTGCCACCAAGCCAGCGGCGTAGGACTGACGTCCAGCTTGGGCACGGGTACGGCCACGATCAATCTGGCAGACGTCGAACACGCCGATTTGGTGTTTGTAATTGGCGGCAATCCCGCCAGCAATCATCCGCGTTTGATGACAACGCTGAAAACGGTAAGGCGGCGGGGCGGACAAGTAATTGTCATCAACCCGGTGCGCGAAACCGGCCTGATCAACTTCCGCGTCCCCAGTGATCCGATTAGCCTGCTGTTCGGCACCAAGATCGCATCCTACTACGTTCAGCCTCATATCGGTGGCGACTTGGCGCTGTTGATCGGCATCGCCAAAAGAATTGACGAACTCGGCGAACAGGATCTCGACTTTCTCCGCAAGCATTGCGATGGTCACGAGACTTGGCTCGAAAGTCTCCGCAACGCATCCTGGGACGACATTGTGGCAGCGTCTGGCGTCGAGGTCGCTGAAATCCACGAACTGGCCGCGCGTTACGCGCGGGCGAAGCGCGTCGTCTTTAGTTGGACGATGGGCATTACGCACCACGTACATGGCGTCGCTAATGTGCAAGCGATCACGAATCTCGCGCTAATGCGTGGCATGATCGGCAAACCCGGCGCGGGTATGATGCCCATCCGCGGTCATTCGAACGTACAGGGAATTGGTTCGGTCGGTGTCACGCCGCGTTTAAAAGATGCCATCTTCGACGCACTGCAAAACGAGTTCGCCGTCAAACTGCCCACGACCGCAGGCTTCGACACGATGGCCTGCATGGAGGCAGCCGCCGCCAACCGTATGCGAGTCGGCGTCTGCCTGGGCGGCAACTTGTATGGCTCGAACCCTGACGCACAATTCGCCGAACAATCGCTGCAACAAGTCGACTTGCTCGTCTACCTCAATACGACGCTTAATACGGGCCACGCGCGCGGACTGGGACGAGAAACGATTGTGCTGCCCGTGTTGGCGCGCGATGAAGAGCCGCAGCCGACGACGCAAGAGTCGATGTTCAACTTTGTGCGCTTAAGCGACGGCGGGCCGCGCCGCATCGCAGGCCCCCGCAGTGAAGTCGAACTCATTGCCGACTTGGCTCATCGCCTAATGGGATCAGCAGGTGCAATCAACTGGCAACAACTGGCAGCGACTCGCGAAATCCGTCAACTAATTTCACGCGTCGTGCCCGGCTGGCAGGCCATTGGTGAAATCGATCAGACGAAACAGGAGTTCACGATCGACGGCCGTGTGTTGCACGAACCGCGTTTTCCCACGCCGACCGGTCGCGCTCGTATGCATGTCCATTCGCTACCTGCGCTGGCCAGTAAAGCGAATTGCCTGCGACTGATGACCGTTCGCAGCGAAGGGCAATTCAATACGGTGGTTTACGAAGAGGAAGATCTCTATCGCGGGCAAGATCGCCGCGACGTGATTTTGCTGCATCCTGACGATTTGTCACGCCTGGGAATTCGCCCCGATCAGCGCGTGACCGTCCAGAATGAAGTGGGTACGATGAGACACATCATCGCGCGGGCCTACGCCGATATTCGCGCTGGCAACGCGCTGATGTACTATCCCGAAGCGAATGTGCTCGTGCCGCGTCAGTCCGACCCACATAGCCGCACGCCGGCATTCAAATGCGTCTTAGTTGAAATCAAAGCCGAAGATGGATAAACGACGATGACCTACGAGATCCCCAAACTCGCGAAACCTGTTCGAGCCGGCAAGCGTGAGGTACTGCTTATTGCCAACGGCGATTTGCGTCTTTCCGCCAACCAAGTCTGTTGGGCCGCTCAACAGGAGATGGAAACCGAGTTGGCTCATGCCGTAACCGATTGCGGTTACCAATTGGTGCGTGCGCACGCCTACAAGGAAGACGAAAAGCATGGCTTCATCGGATCGCAAAAGGAAGGCATGGCCGTTTTCGCCGGCATCGATCCCGAAGCACCGCTGATTGTCGCCGAGGCCGTTTGGCAATACTCGCACCACGTGCTCCACGGCTTGATGACGCACCGCGGTCCCATCTGTACCGTCGCCAATTGGTCGGGGACTTGGCCGGGTCTGGTCGGCATGTTGAACCTGAACGGGTCACTCACCAAGGCCGGCATGAAGTATTCGACACTCTGGAGTGAAAACTTCGCCGATGCCGGCTTCCGCCGACAACTGCAACGTTGGTTGGAGAAAGGTCGACTCAAGCATCGCACCGATCATGTTGCCTCGCTAGGTGATCTCAAGGTGCCCTCCGCCGAACGTCGCCTAGGTCGGGCTTTGGCGGAGCAATTGCTGCGTGAAAAGGCCATCATGGGCGTATTCGACGAAGGCTGTATGGGGATGTTCAACGCGATCATTCCCGATCACCTGTTGAATCCGACAGGTGTTTATAAGGAGCGATTGAGTCAGTCCGCGCTCTATTATGAGTCGACGCAGGTGTCTGATAAAGAAGCGGATGCCGTGCGCACGTGGATGGAACAGCGCGGTATGAAATTCGTGACGGGTCCCAAGCACGAAACCGATTTGACTGACGCTCAGATCCGCATGCAATGCAAAATGTATATCGCCGCCGTGCGACTGGCGGACGACTTCGGTTGCGCCACAATCGGCATTCAATATCAGCAAGGTCTGAAGGACTTGATGCCGGCGAGCGATCTTGTCGAAGGCACGTTGAACAATACCGAGCGACCGCCGGTCACGGATCGCAGCGGTCACCGCGAACTGTATGCTGGCGAACTGATTCCGCACTTCAACGAAGTCGACGAATGTGCCGGACTCGACGGGCTCATGACATTCCGCGTGCATCGCGCGATGGGGCAGCCGCCAGAGAACACGCTACACGACTTGCGTTGGGGCGATTGGGATGCGTCGGGTACAACGGACGATTACGTGTGGGTGTTCCTCATTAGCGGTTCCGCACCGCCAGCGCATTTCAACGGCGGTTGGCAAGGTGCCTCCAGCGAACGACAACCACCAATGTATTTCCCGAATGGTGGCGGTACGCTGAAGGGAATCTCCAAGCCCGGCGAAATTGTCTGGTCGCGAATCTACGTCGAGAATAATCGCTTGAAGATGGACCTCGGCCGCGCGAAAGCGATCGAGTTACCGGAGGAAGAGACGCAACGTCGTTGGCAAGCGACAACACCGCAATGGCCGATCATGCACGCGGTAACGTACGGTGTTTCGCGTGACCAAATGATGGCTCGTCACAAGAGCAATCACATCCAAGTGGTTTACGCCAACAGCGACGCGGAAGCCGACAAAGCAATGTGGACCAAAGCCGTCATGGCCGAAGCACTAGGCATGGAGGTCGCAATCTGCGGCACTCGCAAAAACGGCAAAGTGTGGTAGCAAACATGTCGTCGTGCTCGTGGCAATGGAACTCCGTTGAGATTTCACGATAGAAGCGCAGTTCCCGCTCCCGTCGATGGCCTCCACTTCGCGCAACTCGACACCGGGAGGGGAGCCGATTTCTGAATGATGATTGCGGATTTTTGAATGTTGAAGTCTGAAAACCACCGTTCACTCCTCTATTCCTCATTCCGAAATCCGAAATCCAGCGTCGGAGCCAAGTCCAAATCCCGCGAAAACCGCGGCTGGCGCCTTTCGGCGAACTTCCGTAGCTCGATGACAGCAGATTTGTTTAGTACGACGAGCGTTGAAGCCCCCTGTCGTACTGCGCGACTTAAGGCAGTTGAGATTGCGGGAGGGGGGACATGGCACGCGGATTTGTACCAGGTGTTTCACAGCGCCAAACAGAGCACTCGCCCGCCATCGGCGTCGTTGTCACGAAGGAACAGGCAGCCGCTGCTGAGCGCCGGTAGGGCGCGAGTTTTGGCCTTCGTCAGCGAGACCATCGACCGTTCACGGTAGCCAGCCGGTGTCGCATCGACAAGCCGCAGTTCACCGACGGTGTTGAGAATCAACAATCGATCGCCGGCCAGCAGCAGATGAGCGACTCCGAAGTCGGGGACGTTCCAGGCCACGCGACCGGTTTCCGCGTCGACGCAGCGCAGTTCGGCGCGGCCCACGTCTTCGCGGCCATGGATGCCATACAGGTGGCCGACATGATAGATGGGTGTGTTGTATTGACTGGATAGCGACGAGTCATTCTGCCAACGTGGTGTCAGGTCACGGTCGTCAGTGCGCAACATGGCACCACCCACGCCATAGCTTGCCGTGACGAACACGTTGTCGCCGCACCGTACGGGCGACGCCGCATTGACGGTCGGTCCACGTTGGCCGAATGGTCGGCGGGCCAGAATTTTGCCATCGGCAGGATCAACAATCAGGGCGTTGTAGCGGGTGACGAAGCAGACGCGTGATTGAGTCGTCGCGGGTAGGACGATGGGCGAAGAGTAACTGGCGTCTTCGTCTGTCGTTTTCCAGCGAGGTCGGCCCGACTTAAGATCGAGCGCGACGAGCCCCGCGCCGCCGCGACCACCCACGTTGATGAGGACGCGATCGTCCACGACGATGGGCGTGCTGCCTGCTCCAAAATATCCTTCCGGTGCACCATATTCGGCAAACAATTCGCGAGTCCACATCTTACGGCCGTCGCGTAGGTTGACGGCGTGCAAGCTGCCGGCGGCGCCGTAAGCGAGCACAAGGTTTGCTTCGGGAACCACGAGTGGCACGCAGCGTGGGCCGAGGTCCGGATCGATGCCGCCTTGGTAGTTGGCGCTGAAGTCCGCTTGCCATTGAGGTCGACCGGTCCTGCGATCGAGCGACTCAAGCCGTTCGTTGCCGTCAATTCGGTGGAAGATATAAACTCGCTCGCCGGCGACGGCCGGGCCTGCATAGCCTTGTCCAATCGGATGGCTCCACAATTGGTTGGGGGGCGCGGGCAGTGTGTCGGGCAGCACCTCGTCCGTCGCCACGCCACTTCGCTGGGGGCCAAGCACCTGCGGCCAATCTCCGGCGTTCAAACGGGTCACGTGCAGCAGTCCGCAGCAGATCCATGCCAGCACCGGCAACCAGTGCACAACGTTGTGCGAGTTTTCGCGGGGGATTCGAGCAACCATGCCTTGTCAACTCACTCCGTGCGATACAATGTGTGTCGAGAAATTGGACAAGAGGTAGAACTCACGCACCGGACATTGACCTGCGTGTGAGCATCGCCGTGGAAACGAGAAGGTACCAAAAATCTGTGGCTCGTCGCTTTCGATTTTGGGAAAAGAAACGAGGGGACCGGCGCACCGGCTCGAAAATGGTCGGCAGCGCGGGCGAAGCGGCGTTCTTCGGTTCGCTCTTTCTCTTCGGCACGATCGCCATGGCGGCACTCTGGGCGCCGAATCCGTGGATCACGACCGGCTCAAAATGGTTAGTCGGCATGGTGCTGGCGTCGCTGATGTTCATCGGTGCTGGTGGATTCATTTACACCTTGCTGTTGGTGGGGACGACCACCGAACGTCGGCGGGCGTTGGCGAAACGGGCTCGGGACATTGACCTGCTCACGGACGCCCTCCCATCACCCCGAGATTTTCCCAACGTGCCTCGCGACGTCAACCTCACGAACAGCCCCGGCATCAAGCTGGCTTATCGCCTGCCAATCATCGGATCGCCCAGCTGGCGTCTGCTGGTCGTCGGCACTTTTACCTTGCTCTGGACCGCAATGGTCTCGGTACTAATCATCCTGGCAGTCCGCAAGTACTTGGTCGGGAATCCAGATTGGTACCTGACGGTGCTTGTGATACCCTTTGCAGCGGTTGGCGTGTGGGCCATATACTACTGGTTAAGGCTGCTGCTGTTGGCGACGGCGATTGGCCCGACAAGTCTGGAGATTTCGGATCATCCGATTTACCCCGGTCGGGACTATCGAGTCTACTTAACGCAGGCGGGTGCCCTGCGAGTGCAGTCACTGACGATCAGCTTAGTTTGTCTGGAAGAGGCGACTTACCGACAGGGAACAGATACGCGCACGGAAAGGCGGCGGGTCTTCGAAGACGTTGTATTCACCCGAGAGAACTTTGAGATCTTGCCGGGGATTCCGTGCGAACACGAGTGTGATCTACAATTCCCGACAGGTGTCATGCATTCGTTTCAATCCGATCACAATGCCGTACAGTGGCGCCTTGTCGTACGCGGGAAAGTAGAACGATGGTCCAAATTCGAACGAGTTTTCCCGCTAGTCGTTTACCCAGCCCACCAACCCCGACCGGTGATCGACGCCCCGTCCGTCGCGTAATGGAACCGCTGATCAGCATTCAGATCCAAGGGGATCGCCCGTGTTTCCTGCCTGGTGACGTCATCGAATGCGACTATCAAATCGATGCCGTACTGCCAGAGGAACTTGTTGCCGTGGAAGCTTCCGTGCTTTGGTACACGGAAGGAAAGGGCGGCGAGGACATGGGAGTCCACTACTTTGAGCGACGGTTGCCTGCGGATGCCGAAGGCGATCTGCGTCAGTGGCGACGGTTTCAAACCGCACTGCCAAACAGTCCCCTGACCTACACCGGCTCGCTGATCCAAGTTCATTGGTGCATACGCGTTCGCGCCATTTTGAAACATGGCAAGCAGTATTGCTGTGAACATCCGTTTCGACTGGGGCGAGTGGGTTTAGCAACGCTCAGTGAGTGACCCGCTGCTTCAGCGACCGATCGAGATCTACTGAACTCAGTTTTGGATTCGCGTGATCCGTACCCCGTGTGCAACACTGTTTGAGCATCACCGATTGAGCATCACCGTGTCGTCGAGCCAGCCGCAATCGTCTCCCTGCTCTCACGTTACTTCAACCTCCAGCAGCAATCCATTTGCCACGCGCTGGATCCAGCCGGGTGCAATCAACTTCCAATTTCCCGTCGGCGAATCGCTCTCACAATTGATCGAGCGGCTTGTTGCAAATCGCTGGCAAGGTCAAATCGTGGGCCCGCACGGTTCCGGTAAATCGACGCTCCTGTCGAATCTCATGCCGGCCCTGCGCGACTCCGGACGCGATGTCAGGCGGTTCCATTTACAGGTTGGGCAACGCGTGTTGCCGGTGAGCGATGACGAAATCGGCGGCTGGTCGCCGCAGACGCTCGTCGTTGTGGATGGATACGAACAGCTTTCGTGGTGGCAGCGTTGGCGATTACGTCGAGATTGCCGAGTTCGCGGCGCGGGACTGCTCGTGACCACACATCGGCCAACCCGCCTGCCATTGCTTGCCCAGACGTCGACGAGTGTGACGTTATTGCGGCAACTCGTTACCGTCTTGCTGGAACGTCACCCGAATGGCATTGAGCTGGCTGACGCGGATGTCGTCCGAGCGTTCGAGAGTCATCGCGGTAACTTGCGCGAAGCTTTGCTAGAGCTCTATGACGTCTACCAGCAACAGCATGATGTCACATCTTGAATCGTTTTCACTAGCTTTCAAAATGAGACCACCTGTCACGGTGCAAATGATAGCGGTTAGGCAATCCCGTTTGCCGGACAAGTTTCGCCAATCATTTGCGGCGCTTGAGTACTCTCCTGCACGGTAACCGGTAAAGTCTTGCTGACTGCTGCCCGTGATCACCGGCGCGAGAAGTTCGCTTGATTTCTTGAGTCGTTTTCTTTCCCGGCTCAAGTTTGTGCTTTAGTATTCGACGTGGGCAAAACTCACACCATGAAATACAGCGCACCAGCGGACGAAGGGTCGGAGCAGATGTTTACAGGACGCAAGTGGATCATTGGCGCGTTGGTCGTTGCAACGATCGGGGGGCAGTTGGCAGCGCCAGCGAATCTGCAGGCCGGTCCGATTCTCGACTGGCTTTTCCACCGCAATCGAACTCCTGTCGTACCCGTAACCACGAATTACGCTCCAAACACAACGGGTTGCTGTGGTGCCGCCTACTGCGAACAGACGGTGCTCCGGTATGTGCCGCAAGTGGCCTATCGCACGGTTTGGCAGCCCGTGCCGGTAACAACGTACAAGCGCACGGTTAGCTACAACCCGTCAACTGGACTGCCAATCACGTGTACACAGCCCTGCCAGACATACACCTACCAGGCGCGGCGCGTACCCTACACGACTTATCGACCGGTCTATACAACCGAACCGTTATCGCCAGCGCCGACCGCAACCCAGCCAGTCAGCTATCTGCAGCCGTCGTCCGGCGTGGTGCCGGCTGCCTACGTTTCTCCTGACACATCCAGTTGCGGCTGCAGCGGTGGCGGCAGCGGCGCCACGCAATGGCAGCCCGTACCCTCCTCCGCAAATCAGCAGCCGTACTACACGTCGCCCAATGCTGCGAGCCCTGGTTACTCGACACCCGACTACGCGTCACCCGGCTATTCCACGACGCCCGGCACTGGCAATGGCGCTGCAGGTGCAACACCTTGGGAACCAGTAAACCCGCGCACGCCCACACTCCGCGGCGATACGCGATCGGGCGATCCTGCCAACGAACGCCCTCGCCTGGATCTCAGCCCAGACGATAGTGCATCACGCACACTGCCCAGCACTCGCAGCCAATACGCCGATGCTGGCCGAACGATGCCTGGTAATCGTGGTTCCAATCTGAATGACTTTTATCGCACGCCAACTGAGTGGACAACGGTGCGCCCGAACTATGACGAGTTGAATGAATCGCGCACTTCAGCAACTCCGCCCACCGCAAGCGATTCGATCATGAGTCGTCCACGCGGTACCGATGCGGCCGAATCAATGTGGTCGGATTCGAGTGGACGAGCACGTCGCGCTCCGGCGAATGTTCGCCCGCTGCCGTTTCTGGGCCGTCCCTACGATACCGAGGCCAGCGACACGAGTGAATCAGCAGACGATTCGGCTCCGCCCTTGATCAACGATCCACGCAGCAATACCGCAGCCATCGTTCGCCCCATTCCGACACGTTGGGCATCCAACCAAATTCAATGGCCCGTACACCGTGTTTCCTACGAGGAAGAACTGACTGCGGAAGATGAATCCATTTCACGCCGCATCGAATCGACTCAGCGAGCGGGTTCAACACAACGGAGCGCTCAATCGCGTCGACTTGATTCGTATCGTGTTCCGGTTGAAGCCGGCAGCCAATCGCACAGCCGTGTCGATTCTGATCAATGGCGCAGCAGGTCGGCAACAACTCGTCCCCTGGCACCGGAGCAAGCCGGTTGGCAGTCGCGTTCACGTGCTGGACGATAACAGTCCACGCGTTGCTAGGACGCCGTTGGCCACTCGCGTATCTAGCGGAAACCGCGAGTCACCGAGCGACTCGGATCGAGTCGTCTTTCACTCAGTTCGCCTTGAAGTGCAGGCCCTTGACATCGTCAAAGCTCACGCAGGGGCGGCACCGCGGTTCCAGCGCTAACGAGTTGGCGTAACGATTCGCTGGCGACAGCGAAGTTGATTTCGGAATGATGATTGAGGATTGCTGATTTCGGAAGGAATCCGAATGTCCGATTGCATTCCTCATTCAAAAATCAAAAATCATCATTCCTCAATCTCTCTCCCCACGTCCATGCTTTGACAAAGCGATAGTCTCCATGGCATGATGCCGAGATGAACAACGCCAAGATTGCTGCCGCTTTTGACCAAGTCGCGGACCTGCTGGAATTTAAGAACTCGAATCCGTTTCGCGTGCGCGCGTACCGCAAGGCGGCGCGCGTCGTTGGCGATCTGCCAGAAGCCATTAGCGACATCGTCTCCGACCCCGAGCGGTCTCTGACCGACATCGACGGTATTGGAAAGGACCTAGCCGAGAAGTGCGCTGAACTGATCTCGACCGGCCACCTGCAAATGCTCGACGACTTGTTAGAGGACACGCCGCGCACGGTGCTCGATCTGATGCGTGTGCCCGGCTTAGGCCCGAAGAAGGCGGCAGCCGTATTCAGTGAATTGGGTGTCGCCAGCCTGCCAGAACTAAAGGCCGCTTGCGAAGCGCAACAGGTTCGCGGACTGAAAGGATTTGGTGCGAAGACCGAAGCGTCGATCTTGGCGGGCATCGAGATTGCTTCCGCTGCCAACCAACGACTGTTATGGGCCGAAGCCGACGCGATTGCTGAAGAATTGCGAACGTTTCTAGCGTCGGTGGAGTCGCTGGAGCAAATTGAACTGGCGGGCAGCTATCGACGTGGCAAAGACACCGTCGGCGATCTCGACATTCTAGTGGTGAGCCGCGATGCCGCAGCGGTGATGGACCGCTTTGCGACTTACCCTGACCTCGAATCGATCATCGGGCGTGGTGACACCAAGATGTCCATTCGACTGGGCAACGGGTTTCAAGTTGATCTGCGAGTTGTTCCCGCGGAGTCATTTGGCGCAGCGTTGCAGTACTTCACCGGCTCCAAGGATCACAATGTCATCTTGCGTGGCAAAGCCAAGCAGATGGGATTGAAGATCAACGAATACGGCGTCTATCGCACCGACACGGACGAATATGTCGCGGGGCGCACCGAGGCGGACGTTTATCGCAGCTTGGGACTGCCGGAATTCCCGCCGGAACTGCGCGAGGCGCGTCAAGAGTTCGAATGGGCAGAGCAGGGCGATTTGCCCAAGCTGATCGAACTTGACGACATGCGTGGCGACTTGCACATGCATACCACGGCTACTGACGGCACGGCGTCGATCGATGAAATGGCGGCCGCCGCCCAGGCACGTGGCCTGTCGTATATCGCGATCACCGATCACTCGCAGCGAGTCAGCATGGCGCGCGGACTGACACCTGCACGAGCATTAGAACAATGGGCCGAAATCGATCGTTGGAATGCCGCCAACAAGTCGCGGTTTCTGATTCTCAAAGGCATCGAATGCGATATCCTCGAAAGCGGCGGGCTTGACCTGCCTGACGATGTGTTGTCACAGGCGGATTGGGTCATGGCAAGCGTTCACTACGGGCAGAAGCAATCGGCACGACAAATCACCGACCGAATACTCGGCGCCATCCGCAACCCGTATGTATCGGCCATCGCACATCCTACCGGCCGCTTGTTGAATCGGCGCGAAGCATACGAAGTCCACATGGACGAAGTGATGCAAGCCGCTGCTGAATACGGCAAGCTACTTGAACTCAACGCAAATCCACATCGACTCGATTTAAACGATGTCGATTGCGCGGCAGCGAAGAAGCGAGGCATCCCGATCGTCATTAGTACCGACGCCCACAGCATCGACGGGCTTGACGTCATGCGATTCGGAATCAAACAAGCACGACGCGCAGGGCTCACCGCAAGCGACGTTGCAAACACGCAAACTTGGGCTCAGCTCAAGAAACGAGTCGGGCGCTCGTAGTGGCGGCGCGGAAGACGGATTACTGAATGATGATTTCTGAATGATGATTTCGGATTTTGGATTTCGGATTGAGGAACGCTGCCATCCACATTGCGGTCGACGCGACCTAGCGGCATGGTGACATCCTATTCAACGATCAGTTGGCTGGACAACCGAATGAAGGATTTCGCCGAGACTTCGAAAATCCGAAATCCAAAATCATCATTCCTAACTCACGTCCATCAGTTCGGCGTCTCTTCATACAACGCCCGATAGACGAACCCGCGGTCGCGGCGGAGCGACCGCGGCGGCGGGCTCCGGCGAGGTCCTGGGGTCGAGTTGCAAATCCGGCCCACCAAATACCCCGCGCCGATAGCGGCCAGGAATGGCCATAGCAGCACATATGCAAAGAGGGCCGCGATCAAGAGGTAGATTGGCGGGCGGTACCCAGCGTGGGGTGGAAACACCGCCATCGTGAAACCGGCAGCGACCAGCCCCAATCCGAAATAACAAATTAGCAGCACCGTCCACATCGTTGAATCGTCCACCATCAGGCCATGGGTTCGGACTATTAACGCCAACCCGTTACTGGGGCTCGACGGACGTTTCGCCCGCTGGCTCCCCAGCAACTCGGCTACCGTCCCTAACAACCGCCCACGCAACGCGATGCAGAGCTCCGCCGTAGGACTACGGCGACGCGCGAAAGACAGGTTACAAGATTTTATTGTCGGAGAGAAACACGAATAAAGTGAGACCGCGCATTTTGTTCGCAATGTGGGCGGTTACACGGGATTCGTAGACTATGCGGTTTGCCCCAAGTCAGTGGACAGCTTCGCCGCGTGAAATCATTCACGAAGTGCCGATCGGAGCACATCAAGGTACCGCTCGCATTCCACGCGCGGGTCGCCTGCTTCTTCAAACTCCAGCACCACATAGCCTTGATAGTTGGCTTGCTTGAGTATCGTGGCGATACGCTGCCAGTCCGTTGGACGTTTGGTACCATCGGGACCAGTTACCGTCACCTTCACCTGGACATTCAACGCATATGGTGCAATCTGCTCCAGCTCCGCGTAAACATCGGCGCTGTGAAAGTTCCCGGTGTCCATATTGACGCCAAACCAGTCGCTCTTGACGTCCTGCACAAATCGCAGCAATCCTGCGGCGGTGGCGGTTGGACCGCCATGGTTCTCCAACGCCAAGTGCACGCCGTGCTGCCCAGCGTAATCGCAGCATTCTTCGATACCAGCCACCATCTGACGATGAGTTTGCTCGGCATCAGCCCCATCGTGCTGGTGCCCCGCAAAAATGCGAATAACCGGAGCACCTAACACGGCAGCGCGGTCGATCCAACGTTTGGTCAGTCGAATCTGCTCAGCATGTTTCTCTGCTTCCAAGTGTCCAAAGTCGTTCCCAATGGCCGTACCAGAAACATCCAACCCCTGTCGGAAGCAGTGACGCTTCAGCGACCGCAACTGATCGTCGGTCACGTCTGGAGCAAAGTAGTAAGACGTGAGTTCCGTCCCCTCCAGACCGAATTTCGCGCAATCATCGACGAAGTCATTTAACGTCAGTTTGGGTCGCTCGCCTTGCAACAGTGAACGATAACTGTAGGCGGCCAGACTAAACTTGAACTTAGATCGATCTCGACCAATTGGTTCGATGGCCTGAGCCGATCCGGCGGTCAGACCGCTGGCGGTGACACTGGCAAGCGCCAAGGTTTGAGTCAAAAACAAGCGACGCGCAGCGACACGACTTGGTGACATGTTATTCTCCGTCGGCGTTCAGAAACACGAGGTTGGCGACGATCATCGTCAGCGGTAACGCGAAGTCGCCGGTCGCGATGCCAACACTTAACCAACTGAACGCGGATACAACCAAGGCCAGTGGACGCAACCAGCGGTGCCACGGCAACACGATCATGCTAACTTCGCTCAGCAACACGCCGTAAGTCCAAAGGTTGAGTAGCACCGGTTCGTTACGAAACGTATCATGGCCAATCAGTTGAGCAGACGGCTGCACCAGGGTCCACCAGAGTGCATCGCCGTTCCACCAAACGACACTGAAAATCTTCGTGCATACGATCAAGATGTAAGCCAAGGTGAGATGGACCTGCATCAAACGTTGCGCGACGGTTGCCCAACCACCCGGCGCGTCAGGTGTCTTGAGGCGGAACATTGAATCGAGGGACCGTGAGCGGCCGCACGGCGCCAGGCAGAGATACGCCAGCAGCATCGCGAGCATCATCTCGGCGTACGTCGCAATAAACGGCGCGCGATGCACATAAGCCAACACGACGCCGAGCGAGAGCAGCGTGGTGATGCGTGTGAACACTCCCAAAGTCATTGCCAACAGCACGAGAGTACTGCTGAGGTGCAACACCCACAACAGTTGCGGCGAAGTGGTAAATAGATAACTCAACCGTCCCGAGAATAACTGCGGTGGCGGATCCAAGACCCAATTGCGGTAGAGCGTCACATCGAGCCAACCGGTGGGACCAAACCAGCGAATGAGATCTGGCGTGAACGATAATTGCCAGATCAATGCCAGGCAGCCGACGGCGATGCGCAGAATCGCCAGTGTATCGGCACGGCGGGGTGTAAACCAAAAACGGTTCCACTGCTCGCCCAAGTGCTCGGAAAGTCCGCGGAAGTAGCCGGCCACCGCCGTCATCGTGTAATCCTCGTCGAAACGTCAAACCGTTAGTTGCTCAATCGTTGTCACGAACACCTGCGACACGCACTCATTCCGAATTGCCAGGCGCATTGGCCGCGGCACCGTGCGGGGCAGCCGCATTGTTACGACGCACCTGCGCGGCCTCGTTTGCTGCGACTCGTTTCAAGACACGCACGACGCCCTGTTCATCGCGCGTGGCGTCGGCCACATACACGTCTGCAAACCTGGCCGCCGTGTTATCTTCATCAGGCGGGGCCGGCTCCTCCCAACTAGTTGGCCGATAGCGCCGGCAGCGAATTACCAAACGATTCGCGTCACTGTCCGCAAAATGCTCCGTAGCGATCGTTCGCACGAGTTCCGCGATTCCCGTATCGTTTTCTTCTTCGAGGAACAACGTCGTTTTGCGCGTTAGCTGTTGCCAGCGCCGCAGCCGAAAATCAACTCGATCGGCCAAGGAGATGTCGGTCGGCCAAGCTCCTTGCACCGTACCGTCGGGCAGTTCCACGACCCATTGATGATCGTCGTCGTAGTCCATGGCATGTGTAACTTGAAACTCAGCCGGAAATTGCGGGTCCAGATCAAGCGTACGGAGGTAAGGCCCCAGCACGCGCCGGAGTTCCAGACTCAACCGCGATCGGCTCTCGTTGCTGAACATTCCCACGGCAACGCAAAACAGGTGCAGAAAGATGAACAGCGACAGCAGGCTGCGTTTGCCTTCGTTAAATGAAAGTCCCGATTCGCCGTTGGCGTTCGTGTTGGCATTCATGATCAGCTCAGCGTTCGTATCTCCGGCTTGGGCCGGCGGAAGCTCGTTAATTCACTGGGTAGGGTAATTCTTCAAATCGATTCGGCACGGCATCGTGCGTTAGACCACAAGCGACAACGGATGTCAGCCGAAATTCGAGCGCAAATGACGGCCAGTGGCGTGACGACAAATACATTGCCGCAAACGAGCGCTACCACAAGAGCGTCTCAAGCCGCAACACTGCCGTATGTTACGATTCGTTCTCGGCCGTAGCGGGGGGAATCGCGTCGGGCACCTCGGCGTCGACCCCCGCAACGCCTGCGTCATCTTCTTTCAGCGCAGGGAGGCCGTAGGTCACGCCGGATTCCTCCTCAACGTAGATGTCATCCAGTTCGGCTTGATCCGCATCGCGGCGCAGCAATAGATAGATGGCCGCCGCCGCTGACCACATGAAGCTGTACCCATATGCGACCTGCACGCCCATCACGGTTCGATTGACAAAGCAAATCCAACGACTACCAAAGGCCACCATGCCGGAATTCACCGGAGCATCGGCAACAGCCTCTACGGGTTCGCCACGCACGCTGAGCCCCGCCGTTGTGTCTGTTATGACTGGCGGAGCGGATGCATCAACGGCTGCGCGAATCGTGGCCATTCGCTCTGCCCCAGCGCCGTTGCCGACGCCCCACATCCCGAACTGCACAACGGATTCACAAAAAATGCCGACGATCAGCCAGCCCAAGAAGCCCAAGATCGTCGCCACACTGACGTAGCCCAAGTAGTGCAGAGGCTTCTGGAATGTATAGGCGTAAGAGCGACTGATCGCATCAAATGCGTCAGATCCTTCGGTCCCAATGGCCGGCCACATCAGCGGCCAACCGAACAGAATCCCCACCGCGAACAGCGACATCACCAAGCCGGCCAGGGCCACCACCCCCCAGAGGATTCCGCCGAGCGCGACTCCAATATTGAGCCGCATGATCAGACCCAACATGAAGAGCGGAATGCTGACAGCAACGATCGCTCCCAAAGGCAAGAGCACTGCCCCCAACGAAGATAACAATTTGCGTTGTGAAAACTCCAATGAATCGCGCAGCCCCACGCGCTCGTCGCGTCCCAATCGAACCGCAGCAGCACGAGTGATGGCGCCACCCAACCAGGCCCACACGACCAACGTCCACACGGCACCGAACAGGTAGAACAGGAACTCATTCCACGACAGCGCCGGATCGAACAGACGGCGCAAGGGTTCGGCCAAGGAATACATCGGGCTATGGCCAAGCTTTTGCCAAGCTGCGGTCAACATCCGCGTGGCAGGCGAGCCGGCATCCAAATTCACCGCCGACGGAATGGCAGTAACGACTTGCGATGCGGCGTTGGCCTGCAGTTCGAGCGACGATTCCGGCCAATAGCTGACGTTGTTCAAAAACTGCCGAACGTCGCTCTTGGCTAACGTCGTGTCCGTCAGGATCACGGCACTCGCAGCGTCCCACCCTAACGAAACGGCCCAGGCGCCCAGGTAAGCGAGTATCAAAAACTGCAGCGTCAACGACAGCCGATACAGGCGAAACA
Source organism: Planctomycetales bacterium (assembly GCA_020426755.1). Lineage (GTDB taxonomy): Bacteria > Planctomycetota > Planctomycetia > Pirellulales > Pirellulaceae > JAGQPK01. Next base: position 1,049 of record JAGQPK010000006.1, on the reverse strand, counting down.
GGAGCGTCCAGGGACAGAGATCACGCCACGAGATTGCGCGAATCACACTGGGTTCAGTGGCCATGCGTGCGATATTCCACTTTTACATTTAGCAGTCAAAATCGTCCAAGTCCCACGCCTCCTCGTCCCCCGGCTCAACGGGCAACGAGATTTCCTCGTTCAGCCACCGCCCTAAGTCAATTGAACGACAGCGGGGCGAACAGAACGGCATCGCCTCAGAGCTTCCCGGCGCAAAGATGACGCCGCAGGTAGGGCATGTCGAACGCCGAGTCGCGCGGCGTGCTTCCCAATCCATGACGAACCCTTCCGCAAATGGTTTCAAATCTGGAGCGGAGACAACCACCGCAATGTCTGCATGGCTCGAGTCGCCTCGAGACATTAAAGTTGCGGTGGCACAGAATTTACCACACTCTTGGTGACTTCGTAACCGCGCCTACCACGCCCCCACCAATCGGGGATAAAACGGCGTTGACCTGGCGCGCGTCCGCCTTAACAATGCATTTCGCATGAGCCCCGCATCCACCTCACCCTCGGATCACCCAGCCCGACTCCGCGCGAACTCGTCCGCGCCGGACGTACGGCGTATTGGTTGGGATCTGGCCGCTCCAAGGATGTGGACGCTACTCCTGAGTTCAGTGCTGTTGTTGTCGGCGGTCTGCCGAGCACCTGGGCAGGGGTCCGGCGATGAGTCATTGCCACTCCCATATGCGACTCCTGCCGAACTGGGAATGGCACTGCCCGACGCCCCGTCCTCGCCCGGTGGTGACCGCCGGGTCGTGCTGGCCACAGACGAATCGGCTGAGCCCGTTGTGGCTCGTGTCTACCTGCAGGTCGGCGATCACTTTGTGGTGCTGCTTCCGGACGGCAGTCTCCGGTCGGTTCCAATCTCTAGAACGACGCTTACAGATCGGCCCTTCGAACCGCTCGACAAGAAAGCTCTCGCACAGACATTAACTGCCGACCGCTTCAACGGCTTTAAGACACGCAGCACGCGACGTTACCTATACGTGTATAACTCGAGCGATGCGTTTCAGGCCGCGACCAGCCGG
>JAGQPK010000069.1 GCA_020426755.1 Planctomycetales bacterium | reverse complement strand
AACGCCCGTTTGCTCGGCAACGAGCTGGCTGACGCGACCGCCGAACTCCGGATGCGTGTTGATGCCGGTCCCGACGGCCGTGCCTCCTACCGCTAGTTCCAGCACGGCGTCGCGCGCTGCCGACGCTCGCTGTACAGAGAGAGCGGCTTGGCGGGCAAAGCCACTAAACTCTTGTCCGAGGTACAAGGGTGTTGCATCCATTAAGTGAGTGCGACCAATCTTGATGACCGCCGCCCATTCCGTGGCCTGGCGATCTAACTGATCATGAAGCGACTTGAGCGCCGGTACTAAACGTTGCTCGATGCCCAGGGCGACCGCCACGTGGATCGCTGTCGGAAAGATGTCATTCGAACTTTGTCCCATGTTCACATGATCGTTCGGGTGGATCGACTTCTCGGCTGTTCGCCAATCATGGCGCTAATCTCAATCGCCCGGTTAGCGATCACCTCATTAACATTCATGTTGCTAGAGGTTCCGCTACCTGTCTGATAAATGTCAACGGGGAATTGATCGGCGAGCTGCCCATTGGCCACTTCTCGACACGCCTCCAGCAACGCCTCCACTTGTCGTTCGGACAGTGGTTTACGTTCACTAGTGTGTAGCTTCCCCAGGTCACGGTTCACAACCGCACATGCGTACTTGACCAACCCCAGAGCCCGAATTAGCTCCGCAGGAAGCGGCGTCCGCGAGATGGGGAAGTTTTCGACGGCTCGTTGCGTTTGTGCGCCGTAGTAGGCGTTGGTAGGGACCGAGATTTCTCCCAGTGAGTCGCGTTCCACTCGATCTTGTACCGACATCGATTAACCTCCATAGCTGGTCGCGGGTCCAAGGATCGCCCTGGAAACCAACGCATTTTATCGTCCGTTCGCTGGGAACAACGGCGTTTCAACATCGATCGTAAGGCACCAGGCAACTGCGAACTAGCTTTAGTTCGCAGCAATTCGCGTCGTAGTTCGTCGTAGTTCGCCGTAATGCGCGTCATAGTTCGCCGCAACGCGTTAGCGCCGGCTTCTGCCCTGGCGCCGACGCATCCAACGCCGAGAAGAGCTTAGCTAGGAAGTTCGCCAGTATCGACCATCTCGAGACATGAGCTGTCCCGCTTCATCAGGTCCCCAGGAGCCAGCTGCATAGTTGGGAAAGTCCTCATTCGTCGTGGCGCCCCAGACGTTAAGAATGGGTTCAATGGCTCGCCAACCAGCTTCAACGAAGTCCGCGCGTTGAAAGAGTGTTGGATCTCCGATCATGCAATCGTAAAGCAAGGTTTCGTAGCCAATGAATGCATTGGATCCGAAGTACTCGTCGTAACAGAAGTCCATGTCGACTGAATCCGTGTTAACGAGTATGCCCGGACGTTTCGCTTCAAACTGCAAGGAGATACCTTCGTTGGGTTGAATGCGAATAACGAGCTGATTCGGACGCATTTGCTCAACGGCCGTTTCACGAAATGGTAAGAAGGGAGCTCGCCGAAACTGAATTGCAATCTCCGTCAGGCGTTTGGGCATGGACTTGCCGGTGCGAATGTAGAACGGCACATCTGCCCAACGCCAGTTGTCGATGAACATGCGGAGCGCCACGAAAGTCTCGGTCATCGAATCCTCTGATACGTGAGGCGCGGAACGGTAAGTCGACACTGCATTACCGTTCACACTGCCAGCACCATACTGCCCGCGCACTGCGTTTCGCCGGACATCCGCCTCAGCCATCGGGCGAATGGCGCGTAGCAGCTTCGCCTTTTCGTCTCGGACAGCATCTGCGTGAAAAGACGCCGGGGCCTCCATGCCGATCAGAGCGAGCAGCTGAAAAATGTGGTTCGGTACCATGTCACGCAAAGCGCCGGCTCGATCGTAATAGAGTCCGCGGTGTTCGACTCCTACGGTTTCGCTTACGGTGATCTGCACATGGTCAATATATCGACGGTTCCAGAGTGGCTCAAAAATTCCGTTGGCAAAGCGAAATACCAGGATGTTCTGTACGGTCTCTTTACCCAGATAGTGGTCGATGCGGTAGATCTGACTTTCATCCAGCAGCCCCTGCAACTTCCGATTCAACGCGTTGGCCGATTCAACGTCATGGCCGAACGGCTTCTCAACAATCACACGTCGCCAAGGAGCGTCTTGCTCGCCGTCAGCATCTTTCTTGACAAGCTCGGCGCGCGACAAGTGCTCGACGATCGTTCCAAATAGTGACGGGGGAACGGCCAAATAGAAAATGCAGTTGCTCTTCATCTGGCGCTCGTTCGCGATCTTGTCGAGACACGCTTTCAGCCGCTGATACGTGTTTTCATCTTCAAAGTCGCCGGCAAGATAATGGACGCCGTTGTCGAATGCAGTTTTCCAATAGTCCGGATCCGGATCCGATTCGATTTCCTTTATTTCCCGCACAAGTTGGGCGCGAAACCCCGGCGAGTCGAATTCATCTTTTGCGACCCCGACAATCGCGAAGTTGTTCGGCAACGCGCTATTTCGGGCCAGATTATGTATGGCTGGTAAAAGTAGTCGCTTCGCCAAATCGCCACTAGCTCCAAAGATGACCATCACGCAATCATCTGGTGGTGTTACCGCGGTGGTGCTACTGCTGGGCGTCATTGCCGATCCCTTCGCTATCAAGATTCGTGTTAATTATGCGATGTTCAGTTGAACCGTCAGGCTTGTCGTGCTCGTCGCTCGATCTGTCACTCGTGACCGCGGTCATGCTCCACCTGTAAGGAGTGACCGCGGAGCCGATCGGCACGTATGCTAAATGGCGTGATGGTGATCTAGCCGCTCGGTTGTTGTCGCGTCGACAATGTCCTTGGCATGCAACACATCTGCGGGCGTACCATGAACGATCAGGACGTACTTACCAGCCCTCAGATCCGTTTCGTATTGCAGGACACTATCCTTAGGGATTCCCAAGCTGACTAAGCCAGCGGCGAGGGCGCTCACGCCGCCAAGGACAGCAGCGTTCTCAAGTGCGCCCACGATGGCAGCTGCCAACGGCCCGGCAACAATCAGTGGGCCGACCCCAGGAACCCAGAAAAAGGCGGCGCCAAACAATAACCCCCAAATGCCTCCCCAGAAGGCCCCCAGCTTTCCCCAGTACTTCATCCTTTGGCCGGCGTTGTAGTAGCCAACCACGTGATCCTCTGTATGGTAATCACGCCCCACGATCGAGAGCTGCTTGAGGTCGAATCCGGCCCGCTCCAGCTGCTTGATTGCATCTTCCGCCTGAGTGTGCGTGTTGTACACGGCGACGATGGCATCGTTTTGGGTGACGGTTTGCGTGGACATGGTTTTTCTCCAAGGCTTTGACGTTGACCAGAGTCACATCGAGTGTTCGAATGCACGGGCGAGTTCCCACAAGCGCAACTCGCCTTCATTTCCAACGTCGTTCGTCGCTCATCGAGACATCGAGTAGGCATTCGTTCGTTGGCCGTTGGAAACGTGCGAGAAAGAGGAATTGCAATGCACGTGCCAATACCGGCAAAAACGACGGCGTGATGAGATTGAAGCGGCATCACTGAAGATCGCCACAGCTCGGACGCGTCTAACGATTAGCGATGAGGGCATCTAACGCGCCGCCTAGTGCGTACAGATTGTGGCCTGTACTGACGCAATCGACATCGATCTTGCTTTGGAGCAACAATGCGAGGTCAAGGCAGTCGATTGGCATTGTCTGATACGCCTCAGAAAAGGCGGCGTAGGGTGATCCGTTGAAAGGTCGACAACTACCGACTACACTCGCAGAATGAACGATTGGCCGCGGCAAAACATCTTCTGGCCGCGTTCGATCCAATCGCCAAAGCACTGTCGAACTCAGGCAACACTCAACCGCTTTCGGTCAAGCGGAAGCTGCGTCCCACAAGCGAAAGCCGCCGACGAATGCGTTGTCGTTGGCACCGCGTTCTACCTGCGCAGGCAGATCACCTAATAACCGGACGTTGCCGCCGCCCAGGACAACGTACTCCGGTTCAAGTGCCTTGCGGAGACATGCCAGTGTGCTGAACACAAATCGACTCCACTTCACTTTGCCGGCACGCTTCAGCGAGTTTTCTCCAACGTAGTCCTCGAAAGTCCCTTTTTTGAACGGAAGATGCGCAAGCTCCATCGGGGCCAAGAGCCCGTTGACGATCATGGCCGATCCGAGACCTGTTCCGAGTCCAAGAAACAGCATGCGGCCACCACGATAACTCCCCCAAGCTTGCATTGCAGCGTCGTTGATGACCTTGACCGGTGTTTCAAATGCCGCCGAAAAATCAAAGCCGACCCAGCCTTCCCCGAGGTGCTTCGGGTCGTGCAGCACGCGTCCGTGCACAACTGGCGCCGGGATCCCGATTGAAACGGCGTCGAACTGCCAGTCTGCGACCAACTTTCGGATGTGGTCCACTGCCTTTTGAGCAGTCATCTTCGCACCCGACTTGAATGCTCTACGTTCGTCCGTTTGATTTGACTTGACCTTAATGTGTGTGCCGCCCACATCGACGGCCAGGATCCGTCTGACACGCGGCGTCTCACTTGTCCTGGACACCGGAGTCATGGGGGCCGATGAGATCACCAGTGAAAGTGGCTGCCCATCACAGACAATAATCGCGCAAGGTTGCTCACCCAGGTCGCCACAGCAGATTGCCGTCGGGCGCTGTTCGCCCCCATGCAATCGTTCATCCTGATCATCATGACTAGTACCCAGATGGGAAACGACGTGCGTGCGTCCGTTCGCCTCATTGTCAACGATTGTCAGATTGATGCAGGCGTAGCTGACGCGTGCTATTGCCAAACGCTCATCATCACGCCCACTAGCGGGCGGGTTCGGCTCCAGACAAAACGTGCTCGTTCGCTTCATGTTGCGCTCCTGTGCGGTAAAGTGTGAAGACGATTGGATCCTGACGACTGATGATACGAATGATGGCGACTACGTCCTTGCCACATCGGTTCACACGAAACTCAGCGTGACGGCAACCACATGTCTCGCCAATGAGAACGCTTTGTCACGAGACAACTTCCGGATCTTTGATGAGAAAGAGGTTGGTGTGCAAACCAACCTCTTCACTTCTCGTCCAAATTGTCCATCTCTCAAATCAAGTTCCTACGTGTTGCTCCCATGGCCCCGTGGAGAGTCTTCAACGGTCGCGCACGTTGGTTGATCGATGGATCGTGTGCAACTGCAGGGACTAGTTGCCCGCTTTCGTCAGAGCCTTGCTCAAGTCATTGGTAGCTTTCTCGATCGAGTCGAGTTCTCTTCCCAATTGATCGTGATCAATGCTCGCGTTGGCGTCAAAGACGTCGTCAAACACGGTGATGGTGTCCATTCCATACTCGTAGTGAGCCGAGTCGGCCGCATGGCGTAGATGCTTTACGGCTGCTTGAAGGTCTTGTGCTGCGTACCCCAGATCATTTTTCCCATATGATTCTCGGGCCTTGAAATAGTGCCATTCGGCGAGAGCGGTGGATGCCTTGGCGAGATCCATATCTAGTCGGGCGGCGCTGTAGACCATTCCCTTGTCGAGATCCGTCTTGAGTTTCTCAAGCGTTGTTCGCGCACTATCGATCTTCTCCTTCGTGATCGGCATGGCGTGTTCCGAGGCGTACTCGAGCCAACTCAGCGCGCGGCCGATATCCTGCGCGGCAGCGTCCTCCTCATTGCGGCGATAGTGGTACCGTGCGCTGTCGAGTATCAGAACAGGGTCGTAGCGGAGTGGATAAAACCAATCCTCTTCGACAACGACCCAGCCAGGGCTATCCTTTGGCTTATCTCCTTTGACGGTCGCTGCGTTGGTAGATGGAGGCAGCGTCGAGACGGCGGTAATTGCCATGAGAACACTGGTGAGATATCGCATGGTCGTGGTCATTTTCTATCTCCTCGTTTACATGGAAGTAAGCTGCGTGGGGGTATAGAGCACATGCTCCACGCTTCAACGAGCTCAGTAAATCGTCGGCGAATAGCTACGGACGCAGGCCGGGAAGACTCCCCCAGTGCGGCCTGTCACGGGGAAGTCGCATCGGACCGAGCAATTCGCGCGGCGCGCTGACCTGAGTGCGCATCGCACAGTTGTTTTCAGATCAGCGAAAAGCTCTACCGCCGCTAAGGCAGTTCGTGTGCCAAGACGCGAGTCGAGCATAAAAAACGCGGATGCGACGTCGTTACTCGGCATGTATGCAGCCGTGGATGCAGTGACGCGGATGCTTCTGCACACGAATGATGCGACCACTGGTCAGACTTTGGTCGGTCGCGCGCGTTTTGGTCGGTCGCGAGCGACTCTGCCCCCAACATGATTAACAGGCAGGCGGCCAGCCGATGGCAGCTCGCAAACTGTCGTTCTCGATCTTTGCATTTGGAAGATATGCGCCTTCGCATTCGGAAGAACTGGCGTGCGGTTTGCTGCACTGGGCCTGTTGAGTGATGACACAATCTCGAGCAGAGACTTTCTCGAGCTCAGCTAGAAATGGAGCGAACAGTCATGTCCAAGCAAATCCTCTTTGCCACAAACTACTCCAAACTCAGCGCCGAAGCGCTGCGAGTGGCCACGCAATTGGCCAAAGTCGAGCACGCGCGACTAATTATCGCGCACGTGTCGGAGCTCGAACAGTATCCGGTTGGAGAGCCGTGTCACAGTCAGCCGGCGCCGGACGAAAACGAGTTGGAGGCCTTGCAGAAAGTCGTACCAACGGACGCTGACGTGCCGTTTGAGCATCAGTTGTTATACGGCGAGCCGGGCAGTACCGAAGTAACCAAGCCGGCCGCTGCCCTAATCAAGTTTGCAAAGAACCACCACGTCGACATGATCGTTGCTGCCACGCATGGCCGCCGCGGGTTGGCTCACTTACTCATGGGTGACGTTGCCGAGGATTTGATTCGTGAGGCACCTTGCCCCGTCGTCGCAGTTCGACACGCAGTTGAAAGTGAAACGTAGGCCGAATGACTCGGTCCCGCAACAAATCACACGGCGTCCCATTGCCCGCGTTTGAGTATGCCGCGTGCCACTAGTCACGGTTGGCGCCGTTGGAATCCGCTGCCGGCAAGTTACGGCGAAATGCAGGCACCCCGCGATCAACGGATGGCGGCAATAGGAGACGTCGGTACACCGTCTGCGATAATGTCGTGCGAAGAATCTTTTCTCTCGTTCGTCGGATACGAAGAACAGAAAGTGGAGCGCCGTGTGATGAAACTTCCGCCGCTAAATGCCCTCGTCGCGCAGACCGAGACGCTGACATCACGTCAGATCATCTTGCGAGTTGTTCCTCAAGACTGGCAGCTTCCTCGATTCGTCGCCGGTCAGTATGTCGTGTTAGGCCTGCCACCTACCGCACCTCGATGTGCGTTCTCTTTGTCGGAACGTGAATTCGCGCAAGGCAGTCACACCGATGCGTTGCCGGAGACCAAGTCTGACCGCGAGCAGCTCATTCGCCGCGCCTATTCCATCGCGTCATCATCGCATGCGGGTGAGTACATGGACTTCTACATCAGTTTAGTGAGTGACGGGCGATTGACACCGCGACTCTTTGCGCTCAAAGTCGGTGACCCACTCTGGCTTTCGTCGCATCCAGTCGGCGTGTTTACGCTGGGTGAAGTACCTCGAGAGAAGCATATTATCTTGATTGCAACGGGCACCGGACTGGCCCCATACATGAGCATGCTCAGTTCAGAACTGGATTGCGGCAGCACACGGCGCTTCGCCGTTCTGCACGGTGCCCGACATTCTTGGGACCTGGGTTATCGAGCGGAACTTGAGAACCTACAACATCTCTGCTCTAACTTTACCTATCTGCCAATCATCTCTCAGGCCGACAAAGAACCTTTCGCTTGGCACGGCCCAACTGGGCGTGTCCAACAACTCTGGCAAACGAACCCATTGTCCGCCGTGTGGAGCTTTACCCCGACTCCGGACAACTGCGATGTGTTCCTGTGCGGAGCGCCAGGCATGATCGACGAGATGCTCGGACTGCTCAGACAAGACGGCTTTACCGAACATCGCCACGGTGCCGCAGGCGAGGTGCACATTGAACGCTATTAAGCATCGGACGAAGCCTGTGGAATGTGAGGGTGGCACATTTGGAACCGTCGGTCGGCGATTACGTGTCAGGCGGTGCTGATACTTCAGCGTCAACCAACAAGCAGACGATCACGTGTTGACGCCGTCTAGCGCAGGCGGTGTCGAGAGGCGCGTTGGATGTGATGTCAACGCTCAATCATTTGTTCAGCCAAACAGAGTGCGAACCAAAACTCGCCACACCACGATATAGGCGTTGCTCCAGGCCTCCTGCCGAAAGAAATGTAATGCGGCCGATGGTGAACCGATGAATGGTCGAAGCACCCACCCCATCTGGATTCCCACGGCGGCGTAGATGAAAAACCACAGCCGCATCATGGTTTGATGGCGAGTGTTTTTGGCGATCATCGGTCGATAACATCGGCGCAGTACTACTTGCCCCACGACGCTCGCGATGGCAAAGGCGCCCACGTTTGCCAAAATGGCGTGTTGATAGTCGCCGTCAGATGCATACCATACCGCGATGCAGGGACTGAGGGCCGCTAGAACAATGGCGATACCTGACTGCGTCACCAGCAATGCCTGCAGGACAATTCGCAAGTCACTTCGCAGCCCTAGCAGACTGTTGACCACAAGGAAACTGGGGAGGCAAAGACAGAACGTAATCAATAGCAGCATCGGAACCTTAATCGCCGAGTACACGATCTGTCCCGTGTTTCCACCACCGAATGCTCCGAAGCTGCCCGTGACGGCCCCGCTGATAAAAGCGAATAGGCAAATGAGCACCAAGAGTCGCCCCGGGTGAGTCTCGATACTCAATCGATTAAGCAGCACCGCATCTGTATCGAGTCGTGTTCGGACCATCCACCGCCGCACTACTGCGATCGATGGTTCGATCCGATTTAGCGACGAATCGCGGCCCATGAGCAACCTCCGACATAATCGTTCTTCCGCTGGCTAATGGCCGATGAGACGCCCAAGTGTATGCAGCACGGCTTCGAAGAAATTCGATTGGCGACCTCGAAACCAAGTAAACGGCAGTTCAGGGTTGCCCAGAAACGGACGCAGGACCCATCCCATCTGGGCGCCAACGAGCCCGTAGAGCAAAACCCAGCAACGAAAAACGAGTTTGACGTGCTGGCCCATTACCTGTCCTGGAATCGTGTCGATGGCGGCTGGCGTGGTCGAATGTTCCGTTGGCTCAGTCAGCTCAGTTGAGTGACTACCTTGTGGCGTTGATTCGTCGTCGCCGACGGGCGACAACTCAGTCGGTGCCGTGAACGTGTTTGTCGACGAGAGTCGATTGAGCGTCTGAATCAGAAACAGCAGCCCAAGCATACCCGAGATGCCGAATACGGCGACGTTAAAGAGCAGCATGAAATCATAGCTGGGCGTGCTTACCGAAAAGAACGCCACGATCGGACCGAGCGACGCCAGCACCGCCAGATTCACTCCCATGGCTGCCATCAGAAGTCGCATCATCGCACGAGCACGCAATCGCGATCCCACCAGTGCATTGAAGACGTAAAGCGACGGCGTGGTGATGAGCAAGGTCAGGAAGAATAACGCAGGTACCTTGACCATGGCAGCCAGCACCTGAAGGTACTGATCTCGATGACCGATCGACGGACTCACATCGCGAAATAATGAGAACATGCCCATGCAGAATCCGTAGACCATGGCCAGCGCAATTCCCACCACACAGAATCCTGCCAGTGGAAATTGGATCTCGCCACTTTGAATGGCTTCTGGCGAAGTCCCTTCGCCGCGCAGAATTCTGTCCAACGCTTGAAACGATTTGCCAATCACAGTTGCTTCTCCAACGTGGCTATGTTTCGCCGTCGACTGACATCTAGCTCGCTTTCACGGACTCGATATCGTGATGTAGGCCTGGGTACAGGCCCCTGCCCTATCAAACACCAGCGGACTACATCGCAATATATCTTGTCGTGCTTCGCGATCGACTGTTAAGTCAGCTCTTACGGTAGCACCTGACGTAGGGTTCACGTCGCCGTAGCAACAAACTGTCGGCGCACATGTGGCTTTACCTAACCAGGCGCGATGCTCGGACAGGACGTGCTAGTTCACGTTTAACCCGTAGCCGCAGGCGAGGCGGCACGGCGAGGCGGTTGCTGGTGAGATGCCGTCTGCACGAAACTTCCGCGTCACCCTGCGATCACTCTTGTTGAGTCTGCTCAGAAATGAAGACGATTTGATTACTGTCGGGCGACCAAGCCGCTTCGCAATACTGGCTTCGAAGATCCGACTCGCGCAATCGTATCGGTGCACTTGGGACTTGTGCAGAGAGCGAGTAGAGTCCGCGTCCATAACCGGCTCCCGGTCCTAGTTGCACAATCATCTGCAAGCCATCGGGCGACCACGCTGGCCAGCGCAAATCGGGTGGATACCTTGAGTCATCGTGTTGCCAGAGTGTCAAACTTGATTCGACCGGATCGTGCAAATCGACGATGCGGATCGATTCTTGTTTCTTCTCGTTTGCATATACGAACGCGATCTTGTCGCCACTGGGCGACCAGGCGAGTCGGCTGGGCGTCGTCTCTCCACCATCCAGAATCGGTCGCTTCACGCCAGTGCGTACGTCGATGATGGACACCCGACGATGTGCGCTAAATCCATCGGTGCAGGCAATCAGATCGCCTTGTGGGGACCAGTGGGGAATACTCCCTTCGGCAAGGAACTTCTTCTCGGTTCCATCCGAATTCATGATCCAAATACCACCTGGCAGCCCATCCGGGTTGCCGGGGTGGAGCATGAACGCAATCTGAGAACAGTCGGGAGACCAACTGGGTGTCAGGCCATATCCGAGATCCACCACGTGGCCCGTGAAGGGACCGGACACACCGATCACAAATAGCTTACTTAGTCGCCAATCCGTTCCCGGCACAATGGAGTCGAAAGCAATCATTGAACCGTCATTCGACCAACGTGGGGATCCGTTGTGCGTATGGCGCGGGCTGGGTTCGCTTACCAAGACTTTGACTTGAGACCCATTTCGGTTCATCGTACAAACGGCGCGTACAGGCGGCTTCTCTGCATGACAAACGACGCAATCCCATGTCATGGCTAAAAAAAAGACGATATGCAGGAACTGTCGCCTCGTTGTTCGCTTGAGCCAAGACATCGTTCGCCTTTGCAATCTCGAATCCATCGGACCCACCTCTTACAACTAGAAAAAAACAATTCCTCGTTAGCTTGCCCGATACTCTGTAATTCTCCCCCGGTTGCCCGCGTCATCGCTCGCACTTCAAGTATTCGGGTGAGTTCACGTTCGACGCAACACAATTGATCGACGTGAAGTCGCGAGTATTCGACCCAAGTACGCCCAATAGAAGGCGTCGGAACGCGTGATGCAAGTCGTGGCCCCGCGACGCAACAGATATGGGGCAAAGATACGTTTGAGCGGCAGTCACGCACCGTCCGATGGCCAAGCAAGAACCTGTCTCGACGCCGTGGACAATCCCCACGGTACTTTGCTGCGACGCCGACTGCTAAGCTGGATCGGCTCACTGCGTCGGACGGGATTGGCCCGCGGCATACTCGAGCTGCTTTTTCGCTTCAGCTTGGGAGATGCCATATTTTGCCGCGTGGCTTTCGATTCGGCGACGTTCCGCATCAATCAGGAGTTTTTGGCGAGCTTTTGACTTGGTAACGCCGTGCTCGACAGCATACCGATCAATTGACTGAGCAGAAACTCCTACGCCGTGTCCGACGTTCTTAAATCAACCGGTCACGAAGTACGTGGACCGAACGTGAGTAACCTAGCCGGCTGCCGCTTGAGCCGAGGTTTTGAAATCGAACTGTCGCCGATTATACTTCGGGTGCACTGGCCCATTCCCGCTCGATTCTGGGGTAATGTCATGAAAAGACGCAGCGGCTATTCAGTAATCGAAGTGTTGATGGTTACGGCAGTTATCGGAACCTTGGTTGCATTACTCCTCCCCGCCATAAACGCAGCACGAGAATCCTCACGTCGCGCAACCTGCTTAAACAACATGCGGCAGGTTGGACAAGCCGTCCTAGCCGTTTCAGCGCAAAGTTTGCCAATGAGTTTGCATCATTGCCGCGACTCCAATGGCAAACTCGCGGTGCATCCGCTCGAGGAGTTCTACCCAAACGCCTACTCTCGGCGCACTACGATTCTTCCTCAGATTGAAGAAACAACAATTGCCTCAAGATTAGACTACGACGCCATGCCGTTCGACAGCATGAATCGAGACGCGGCAAGTGAGACGATCGCCGCATTCACATGCCCCAGTACGCCGCTGTCGAGCAGCTTTAAAGCGTTAGACGCACCCTTGGGGAAGCCAACCGATTGAAACCTGGGCCGTACGGACTTGGAGCATGTATTCATAGTTGCGACTGAAGTCACAGTTCCCAGTCGGAGACGAGGACGTTGTGGCGACTCGTAAGCGCCGGACAGTTTCCTAGCCCAATGAGCATTGATAGTGCTGTCGCGGCATTCCGAAAGCACCCGACGAGTCGGGATGTGAGCGAGCGACACACCCAAG
>JAGQPK010000699.1 GCA_020426755.1 Planctomycetales bacterium | reverse complement strand
AGGTGCGTGACAAGCTGCGTTGGGAAATGCGATTGCAACAAGAACAACGTCATCTGACCGATGCGGCACGATTCTATCGCAACGATCATGAAGTCCAGATTCCGCGTCTGTCAGAACACTGCTCGCCACGCGTGACAGCGATGGAGCGAATCTATGGAGCCAAAGTGACCGACTACGTCGCGTGCGCTGCGGAAAGACAACGAATAGCACGCGTTGTTAGTCGCACTTTGTTGGCAAGCCCCATCTACGCGAAGCAGTCGCAGGCAATGTTCCACGGAGATCCACACGCCGGCAACCTGCTGTACACGTGTGACGGAAAGCTGGCACTCTTAGACTGGAGCCTGGTAAGCTACTTGGGCGAGTCCGAACGCATCGCGATGACGCAAATCGTCCTGGCCGCAATAACGCTCGATGCTCAGTCGATCGTAAGTCTGTTGCATACACTTGATTCCACCAGTCGTGCCAGCCGACAGGATTTGCAGACGGTAGTCGACAAGTGGCTGCGGCCGATTCATCGCGGACAGCTACCAGGTCTGTTATGGCTCGTGGGGCTCATGGACGACGTGACGCAGGCAACTCGCTTACGGATGGGCCCCGACATGATGATGTTTCGCAAGTCCCTGCACACACTCACCGGTGTCGTTCGAGACCTGGGCGGCACAGACGCAGACATCGAGGCGACGCTGTTACGCGAGTTTGTGCTGCGTTTCGCGTCCGAATTGCCAACGCGTTGGCTCGCATACCCCACGTCTAGAGCGTTCGCGACGCGACTCTCAAACTTCGACTTGACGACCACGGCGCTACGCTGGCCGCTCGCCACTGCGCAACGCTTGTGCGGTGGCGAGGGCTGAACGCAGAAAACTCACAGCCTCGTAGCGACATATGAACGACTGCGGTGAGGGTGATGAAGAGGTCATGCTGTCGCGATGCGACGCGGACGACGTTCGTGCGTCACAGTACCAGCGTTAAAACGCTGGCCTACCGTCACCATGTCGCTACGCGACGAAACGTACGACCGTATTCTTAGTTCGCCGAAAGGCGCCAGTCTCGGTTCTCAGTTCGCCGCAACGCGCCAGCGTCGGTTCTGTCCTGACGCAGAGTTCTGATTGAGGAATGCTGATTTCGGATTGCTGAGTGAGGAATGACTACCGATGCGGAATCACGATTTCGCGACTCCGATTACGGGATGATGAATCCTCGTTCAAAAATCAAACATCCGAAATCAGCATTCATAAATCCGCAACAGAACCGACGCGCCTCTAGGGCGGATTATGGAGTGCGGCCGCGCAGCTGCCGCCTTCTCTTTGTCGAAGCGGCCGGATTCCTTCATTTCGCCTGTTACAAACTCACGTGAAAAGCGATAGCTGCGCGATCGCACTCCAAAAGTACCGACGGCGTTAGAAACTTTCGACGGCCATGTGCTTCTTGAGTGCAGCGAGCGTGCGGTCGGCAATCTCTTCGGGCCGACCGTGGCCGTCGATTGACACAAGCTTGTCACGTTCGCTGTAGTATTGCACAAGCGGCTGCGTGGCGGCCGTATAGGCGTGCATTCTCACGCGGATCGTTTCCGGTTGATCGTCATCTCGCTGCATCAACTCGCCACCGCAATCGTCGCAGATCCCGGCAGCTTGCGGCGGATTCGCGGTCAGATGATAAACGGCTTTGCAGGAGGAACAGGTGCGGCGTCCGCTAAAGCGATTGACAACTTCATCGAGCGGCAAGTCGTATGAGATGACCGCGTCCAGTTCGACACCCAAGTCGCCCAACGTCTTCTCAAGGCTTTCGGCCTGCGCCAACGTGCGCGGGATACCATCTAGCACAAAGCCACCGCTGCAGCGCAGACAATTCGATCGCTCACGCAGCATCGACATGACGAGGTCGTCCGAAACCAGCTCGCCCCGGTGCATCGCATCGAGCGCCGCGGCCATCGCCGGACTTGCATCTTCAGTGCCTTCATTCGCGCGAAACAAGTCACCCGTAGAAAGGTGGCAGGTGCCCATGCGCTCGCAGAGCATTTTCGCTTGCGTCCCTTTACCGACACCGGGAGGCCCCAGCAGCACCAAACGATACCGCCGCTCACGAGATACGGCGGGCTCCACGCAAGAAAACTCATCGCCCCGCAGCCAGGCCAGTCGATCCGGATCGTGACTCATGATACGTCCTCCCACAAAGTGCCAACGCCCAGCCTGACGCCGCATGATTCAACAGTTGTTGCACGGGGCCCACCGCATTCAAGTCAAATCAATGCTGAGCTGACACGTTGCGGCGCACTTCATCTAAGGATAACGCCGTCGCCGACAACATCCAAGTCGTCACGCCTCCCAGTTTCGACCTGCGACGAAATGCGCGGGGAGGCTAGCACGAACGGAGAAACGCGCGCACACGTCAAGGACATATGCCCCCCAGAAGAGCATCATCGCAGCGCATCATGGCCGACGCGCTGCGACGATGTCGATGGGCGGAAGACTAACGCTTGCGACGGCGAAGTCCCAACGCACCCAATGCAAACAAGGTCAGTGAAGACGGTTCCGGCACCGCCGACACAACAACGCCGTACATGTTCTGACCGGCATTGTCAGCTTGCTTCAACTGGAAGGTGCCAGCGGCAAAATCCTTCGAGTAGATCGCGTACCACTGATTGATGCCGCCGTCCGCGCCTTCATCCAGACCGACCTCGTCCGGCAAAGCGATATCGCCAGTCCGATTCGCACCGGTGTACACGGCCGACCACCCCTCGTCCATCACCCACTGCATGTGCGTGGCGTCGAAAGTTGGCGGTGTCAGGTTATCCGAATCGCCCAGACGTTGATCGATCAGCAAGTAGACCCGCGCGTCACTCGCGACGGTCACGTCCAGCATGTAGCCCGCATTGTCCCGATTGTCGTTGCCCGACATGATGTAGTCGTTGCGCAACAGATAACTCGGAACTGGGAACAACTGGCTGCCCGCATCCGTGTTCGTATACCGATGGTTGCGGTCGACGAATGCCGGAGCCAGATCGCCAAACAGCGTCACCGTATACGAGTCGTCGATCGCGGCACCCGGAATCGGCTCGTTCGCAACAGACACTGGAAAGACGTTGCCTGTGTACTTTGCCGTGATCGTGTCGGTCGCTTCGTTGTCACCGCCCGTCTCGACCACATTCGTGATAATCCCTGCGGCAAAAACTTGGCCCGCAGTGCCAAACACACATAACGCAAACGCGCTACGCCAACAATTGAAGAAACTTCTCATAAGCACCACCTCAATGCACAACCAAACGTAACGAGAACACTCAAGAATTTGCGAATCTTGCCTGCACAGCAGCGCGAGACATTCGCCAACAGGGGCACGCCCCAAGTCTCACAATACGCGGAGCCGCGAAAATAGCAATCTTCTACTGATCAAGGAACGGCCACTTTGCGGCCCCGGCGTTAAGCAGCCTTAGCAAAGATCGCCGGTTCTGTTGCGGGTTTATGAATGCTGATTTCGGATCTTTGATTTTTGAACGACAACCATAGGGATCAGAGT
>JAGQPK010000698.1 GCA_020426755.1 Planctomycetales bacterium | reverse complement strand
CGCCGATCGTGCACGCGCCTTGGCTCGACGGATCCGGAGCATAATGGAATCCTGATCCCTTCAACGCTTGCGTCAGATGTACGTTGACGAGACCTGGTTGGACGACAGCATATCGGTCGCGCAAATTGATCTCGAGAATTTGCCGCATGCGTGTCAGCACAATCATGACGCCGCCACCCACCGGCAAGCATCCGCCCGCCAGACTGGTACCGGCGCCACGTGGCAAGAAGGACACTCCCGCATCGTGGCAACGCTTGACGATCGCGATCACCTCGTCGGTCGTCTCGGGAAAGACAACGACGTCCGGGCTATTCTTGTCGATGACGTAGCCGTCACATTCATAGACCAACAAGTCGCTACGCCCTGAAAGGACGCGCGCCGGGCCGAGTAACTCGACAAATGGATCAATGAGCGATTGAACTGCGGTACTGTGCATAATGAGTACGGTTTGTGGCGGTTTGCTGAATGGCATCCATGCCGCTAACCGGCAATCGGCGAGTAAAAATCAACGATGCGAGCGCCATGAACAATCGTTAGGTTGCATAACTCGTCAGGTAGTAGGAGATCACCATGACGCCCTGCGTGATCAGTTTAACATAGCCGATTGCCGAAACGCTATGACCGTGAGACCTGCTCGGCAAGAGTGTGTGAGTGTCAGAATAGTAAGTGCCTTTGGAGTGCGATCGCGTAGCTATCGCTTTACGAAAAGGCTTGTCGTGTCGCCACCGTTGAAATTGTGTCATTTGACGTCGAAGAAAGTGGATGCCGTCCGAAAGTCTGGGCGCTGCTTCGCGTTGGAGCGTCGTTCCAAGTTCGTACCGATTCGCTTCGTTCAAAGGCGGCAGCTGCGCGGCCGCACTCCAAATGACGGCGCGTTGCGGCGAACTGTATCATTCATTGCGCTTTCAACAGGCAGTCGACGATCGAGCTACCAATATTCAGCGACGACGTTGCCGCGGGTGACGGTGCGTTGCATACGTTGATTACGTGTTCGTGCGTCAAAATCAAAAAGTCGTCAACCATGGTGCCATCGGCTGCCACAGCCTGCGCACGCACGCCGGCGGGCGCGGGCAGCAGGTCCTCGCTGCGAATCGCCGGAACCAACCTTTGCAGGGCACTCACGAACGCGCGCTTGCTGGCGGATCGCCACATCTCCGACAAGCCCATCCGCCAGTACTTCAGAGCTAACTTTTGAAAACCCGGATAACAGAGTGATTCGGTCAAGTCCGCCAAGTTGATGTCGCTCTTGCGGTAGCCTTCGCGTGCGAACGCTAACACCGCATTGGGGCCGCATTCGACCTGGCCGTCGATCATCCGCGTAAAGTGCACGCCGAGAAATGGGAAGTTCGGATCGGGGACGGGGTAAATTAGGTTGCGGCAGAGATGATACGCGGACGGCACAAGCTGATAGTACTCGCCTCGAAACGGCACGATCCGAGCCGGCGGCACAATCCCAGACAGCTTCGCCGTACGATCCGATTGTAGCCCTGTGCAGGTGATCAGCCAACGCGTTGTGTGTTCGGCGCCATTCGCCGAATGCACGACCAGCTCGTCGCCCCGTGGTTCAATCTTGTCCACACGGTGCCCGAGATGGAGGGTCGCACCGAGCTCTCGCGACAGCTTTGCCATTCGCGACGCCACGCGTTTGTAGTCGACGATGCCGGCCTCCGGCACATGAATCGCCTGAACTCCGGCTGCATGGGGTTCGAGTTCCTGGAGACGTTCCGGACCGATCCGCTCACACTTGACGCCGTTCTGCTGGCCACGCTCAAAGATCCGCTCGAGCGCCGGCAGTTCTCGCTCATCCGTGGCCACGATCACCTTGCCGCAAATGTCAAAGGGAATCTCTTGTTCGCGACAGAACTCCTCCATTGCCAGCTTGCCGAGCCGACAGTTGATCGCTTTCTTCG
Source organism: Planctomycetales bacterium (assembly GCA_020426755.1). Classification (GTDB taxonomy): domain Bacteria; phylum Planctomycetota; class Planctomycetia; order Pirellulales; family Pirellulaceae; genus JAGQPK01. The sequence goes on along the minus strand of JAGQPK010000698.1, from coordinate 1,607 downwards.
ACCCAGGTTGATAGTAGATGCCGGAATGCAGAACTCCCGAGTTATGACCGGTCTGATGTTGGCCGACCAGGGTTTCCTTCTCCAGCAGTGCGACGCGAGTCTCCGGCTGTCGCTGCAACAGTCGGTACATCGTCGCGAGACCGACGATGCCTCCACCGATGATGATGACGTCGAATTTTGCCACGGCCTTAGGGTTCTCGTTGGGTTCTGTTAGAATTCAGCGGGTAGTCGGCGGTTGCGCGACGAAAGACGACGTCCCGCATTGCGATTTGAATTGACGGACACGGAAAGCTCAAGGTGTGATTATGACGCAACGATTCGAGCACAAGCTGCGCGTTCCTGCATCCGCCGAACTCGGGAAACCACTCAGGGAACAGTCAACTCGGTTAACACGCCGAGTCGCGATAATCATTCTTACCTGGATGCTCTACCCGCTGGTAGCTGCCGTCGCCCAGGAAGCCGCGCCGGCAGCGACCTCGCCGACCGAGACGCCTCAAGTGGAAAAACCGGCCGAGTCGGCCGCCGACGATCCGGCGCTCAAGCGGCTGCAGGAAGACGCTCAGCAGAACGAAACGGCAGACGAGGAATACTACGAACTGCTGAAGACGTTCGCCGACACGTTGGACCAGGTGGAACGCAACTACGTCAAAGAAGTCAGTCGTCGTGAGTTGCTAGAGGCGGCCATTCAAGGAGTCTTGGCGAAGCTTGATCAGTACTCGGATTACATTCCTCCGGATCAGATTGACAGTTTTCGCACCGGCGTCGAGAACGAATTCGGCGGCATCGGCATCCGCGTAGGACTCGTCGACGGCAAGTTGACTGTGATCACGCCGCTGATCAGTACACCAGCGTATCGTGCGGGAATCCTCACGGGCGATCAGATTCTGAAAATCGGCGACGTCGACACGCAGGGCATGTCGCTGGAGGACGCGATCACGAAAATGAAGGGACGCGTGGGCTCCGAAATCGCTTTGACGGTCCGGCACCGGGATGACACGCAAGAGCGCAGCGTAATCGTCGCACGCGAATTGGTCAAAATGGAGACCGTTCTCGGTGATCGCCGCAAAGCCGACGATTCGTGGGATTACATGTTCGACGCGGACCACAAGCTGGGCTACATCCGCATCACATCGTTCAGCCCACACACGCACGACGATCTGCAAGCCGCGGTGAAGGGCCTGGTAGCAGATGGCATGCGAGGATTGGTGCTGGACTTGCGATTCAATCCTGGTGGCCTGCTGTCGACGGCGATTGAAGTGAGTGACATGTTTCTGTCAAGCGGCGTCATCGTCAGCACGTCCGGCCGCAACATTGCCGATCGAGTTTGGTCGGCCACGCAGGATGGTACCTACGATGGTTTCCCGATGGTCGTGCTGGTAAATCGGTACAGTGCCAGCGCAAGTGAGATTGTTTCGGCCGCGCTCCAGGATCACCAACGCGCGGTGATCATGGGCGAGCGGACGTGGGGCAAAGGCAGTGTACAAAACATTATCGAACTCGAAGGTGGACGGAGTGCCTTGAAGCTGACAACTGCCGGCTATCGTCGGCCCAGCGGTAAGAACATCCATCGCTTCGAGGGGGCGACCGATGACGATGATTGGGGAGTG
>JAGQPK010000697.1 GCA_020426755.1 Planctomycetales bacterium | reverse complement strand
TTGGACCTATCAATCGCCCGCGTGGGCCAGCCGCTTCTTGAACGAATGGTGTACGAGAACAATGCGCTCCAAGATCGAACCGATGAAGAAGGTTGCCGGGACGATCCGCAGGCACCACGACCTGCTGCTCAACTGGTTTCACGCCAAAGGTGAGATTTCCGCAGGAGTCGTCGAGGGATTCAACAACAAGGCAAAACTGACCACCAGAAAAGCCTACGGATTTCGGACGTTCCGAGCCGCTGAAGCCGCTCTATATCACAGCTTGGCAAAGCTTCCCGAGCCGAACTTCACCCACGAATTCTTTTGACGAGGCAAGATTCAAAGGTCAGGCTCCTTTGCCGCAAGATCAAGACTTTCGAGCGACCGACGGTCGAATCGCAACCGTGAAATTTCGCGGGAGAGCGGATCGACAAATCCCGCAGCGGCAGGCGAAGACGGATCATACTACCTCGCCGGCGGCGACTGGTTAACTAGTCGTGACGCCGCGCTTGCGGAAAAAGCAAACAAAACCCTCCGATTGTTGATTGTCGTTGGGTCGGCAGATAAGATGGTCCGGTGTCCAATCTTGTTCCGAATGCCGCCAATTCTTACGCTGTTCTGAAATGAAACATCTCTTAGCTGTCCTGTTTATTTTCTCACTTGCTGTCACAGTTAGAGCCGATGTCGTCATGGAGTTCATCGACTACCCCAGCGATCAGAACGGCCACTCGATTAGCGGAACCGTGACTCTCGCAGGCGCTGGTATCTGCGATCCGTGTTCTCCCAGCGACTTTGTCGGCTTCAACCTGAACGTAACGGGACCGCTTGGCTTCGCCACCAGCGGAACATCGACCAATATTCTCATTAGTCCAATAGGCACTTCTGGAATTACTGCGGATGGGACAAAACTCGTCTGGGCAGAATCTCCGGAAGAAGCAATTATCCAATTCAGCGGTTCAGGCGGTTTCTTGCTCTACCAATCGAGACCACACTCCGGAGGTGCCGGCCCCTTGTTGCCTATCTATCGAGCGGTCGGCGGGGGGAATCTAGTTTGGAACTCGGTGCTTCCAGTAGACATATCACGTACGATTGCGGCGGTTCCTGAGCCATCCGCGTTTCTCTACTTTCTACTTCTAGGCACGAGCATTGGCTGTTGGAAAAATCGACACCAAGTCTTATCGCTCGTGAAAACGAAACGCCAGTAAAGGCCACGCGAATCCTGAATCAGTCGCAAGTCCTCCGTGACGTTGGGATCACGATTGCGGTTTCACCAAATCGCATAGCGCTGGGTTTCGCAGTTGTGACCACCGAAGGCAGCAGCAACGACGATCGGTGTGTCTCGACTTTCAGTTTAGTACGCACTGTACGTGTCTCATTCGCCACGCAGCGAACTGACAACCAAGGCGACCGACTCCAGTCAGAACTTGAGCGAGTTTCAACACGACTCATCGCGTATCGCTGTGTCGACGCAAAGATCGTCAACCAAGCACTGCGCTGCTCATATGATAACGTTCGTTGGTTTACGAGCACTGCGGCGGTAGATCGCGACAACAAGCGGCAACGCCGCCAGCAATCCCACGGCAGCCGTCGGCTCGGGCACGAAGCTCACTGTAAACTGATAGCTGCCGCTTTCCTGCATTTCGCCGGAACTGAAACGCAACAAATCAGCGTCCGCGTCCGCGATCGCATCGAGCGTGTACGTTCCTGGCGATAGCATTCCCATGTGGCTAAAGTTGACGGTGTCGTTGCCTTCCCACACGTCCGCATCAGTCAGGATCAGCGACGTGACGAAAAAGATCGGTTCTTCTGCATCCGCACTACTCAACGAGATACGCGTGTCATGCGACGTCACGAATTGAGCTCCCGATTTCCCTTTGACAGCGCCTTCAATCGTGTACGGCGTGTCGACCTCGACTGAAAACTCATAGTGCAAGCGTGAACTGGCGTGACCGCCAGAGGAAAAGTCGCCGGGAAATGCAATTGCGCCTGCACCGCTGGAACCAACGGCGGTTACTTGCTGGGGCGTAATACTCGACGATTGGCTGGCCGATGCGCCAGAGCCATTTACGCGCGCGCTGAGTGTCGAGTCGAATGCTCCCCGATCCATCGATGACTGCTCATCCCCGTCTTGCGCACGCGTGTTGGTGGTCATGTCGATCGTCTCCGCAGCGACACGAACGGTACGCTGAGCCGAGAGCGGAATGACGGCCGCACTGACTGGCGTTGCAGCGGATAGAATGGCGATCACGAGGTAGCCGATTCGTACCATTGAGTGATTCCTCGACAGATGGAGTGGACGAGCGGCTGGGCAAAATCATTGCGGTTCATTATGCAACCCATAAAAACTCGTAGCAAGCATGTTGTAGGATTGCCCTGATTGGCAACCGCCCGCTGAATGCTCAACAATCGAGTTATCAACGGGGCACACTATCTACACATCACCTTCCATTGCCTGAATCAGCCAGGCGCGGGCGAATGCCCAATGTCGGCTGGCGGTGGCTCGAGAGATTCCCAGCGCTTGGGCAGCAGCCTGTTCGGACATGCCGGTGAAGTACCGCAGCTTCACCAACTCGGCCTTCAGCGGATCCAGCTCCGTGAACCGCGTGAGCGCTTCGTCGAGCGCGATGAGATCGTCGGCAGAGAAGTCAATGGGCTCCGACGCTGCGGAGAGGCTGACTCGTTCGCGCCCGCCTCCATGCCGTTCACGCTGTCGTCGGCGGGCTCGGTCGACGAGAATCTGTCGCATTGCTTCTGCCGCCACACGAAAAAAATGTTGGCGATCGGTGTATCCTCGGTCGCCCACCAGTTTCAGATACGCCTCGTGAACGAGTGCCGTGGCGTCCAGTGTTTGTCCTGGCTGTTCGCTCGCCATTCGCGCTGCGGCGAGTCGACGCAGTTCGTCGTATACGAGCGGCATTAGTTGCGCCGCAGCTTGACGGTCGCCGCGTGTCGCTGCGATTAGGAGTTGAGTGACATCGGTCATCACAGGACTCTGTCGAGAATCAGTTGCAGTTCGACCATTTTTTGCTGAGTATCCGCAGCTCGTTCAGCTTCTCCCAAGTCGGCGTATACCCCCTGGAGTTGCTTGAGGATCAGATAGCGTTCTTGCACCATATGGCGGTTCTGAAACGTTCCCATTTGTGCTTCCCGCTGGTCCACGATCCTCATCGCCTTTTCAAGATGCTGCCGGGCGAGCACATCTTCATGTCGCTGACGCAGACAGATTCCATATTGACAGTACGCTCGAATGAGAAAGAAACCATCCCAACTGCTAACAAAGCTGTTGTCATCATTCGCATCGTCAGCAGAGAGCACCTCTTTCAGTACTTGCTCGGCCTGATCGAATTGCTGCATCTGAACAAGGTACTCACCCCACATCGCGTCGTATCGACGGATGAACGGGCTCCTCCGGCCGAAAACCTTGGGAGCAAGCTCCTGCAATTTCACGATCGAATCATGAGCAATATCCAACACTCCGGCTTCTAGACTGGCGATCGCCAATCCGTCGTAATCCTTGACCACAATTTCCTCGTCGCCA
>JAGQPK010000696.1 GCA_020426755.1 Planctomycetales bacterium | reverse complement strand
GACGAGCAAATCTCCGTCCGAGGTCGCGACTTGCTCCATGCGTCCCAGTGAACCGGACGCGGCAACGCACAAGATACGATCATCCGTGATCTCCTCGTCAAGCAACTCCGCCATCCGCATCAACGTTTGCCTGCTGCGTTCCCAAGCTGCCTCGAGCTGCGTGCCGACTCCACTTGACTCGTGCCAGCGATCCAGCCAAAGCGGCTCGCGTTGATAGGCGAATTGGGTGATCGGTGGTTGCAACGTGCGACTTCCTGATGCAGCGGCGGCGTAGTGGGAGTTGCTTAGTTATCGCTGGATTTCTGATCTAGTTCGCCGCAACGCGCTAGCGTCGGTTTGTGTCTCGCGCGAGCATCCATCTCGCGCGAGAACCGTGGCTGGCGTCTTTCGGCGAACAATGGAACGCGCTCTTACGTCTTTCGGCGAACGACAAACCGCATGATAGTGTACTGGTTGCATTGTCCTGACGCTGCCGCTCGGAACTAGTCTGCTGGCCAGTCACGGATATCAGCATAGGCACCGCTGGCGACTTGGTCAGGCAACAGATGCACGATGCGAGCGAATCGTTCCGCGACGGCATCGGCGGCGGGCATTTCATGCGTGCCCCGCCGCGCCTGCAATGATTGAATTGCCGGATACCGTATGCTCTCCGGATGCGAACAGATGCTATCCTGCATCGCGGTATCGACGGGGCCCGGACTGAACGCAGTAAAATGCGTTTGCGGATTTTCGGCTGCGTAAAGTTGGACCATCATGTTCAGCGCCGCCTTCGAAATCGCGTATCCGCTGAAGCCCGACTTCGCGTCGATGCCCGCCCCCGACGAAATCGCGACCACCTGTTTCACGGTTCGTCCCGACTGCAGGAGCCAGTCGAGAATCGTCTTGTTGGCCCACAAGTTGACTTCCAAGACGTGCCGCAATTCATCGACACTGTGGTCCCGAATATCTCCAATCGGTCCCAGGATGCCGGCATTGAGAACGCAAAGGTCCAGCCACGGCAGGTCAGCGAGCAACTGGTTGATTGTTTGCTCGGTTGCCTCTTGGTCAGTCAAATCGACTGCGGCGAACTTTAAGCCATTTGCGATCAAATCGTCCGGGGCCCGGCGACTTACCCCATAGACGATGTAACCCGCTGAAAGGAATTGAGTGGCCATCGAACGGCCCAACCCGGCGCTGACGCCAGTCACAAAAACGGAATTCATCGACCGCAACCGCTGAGATGTCAAGAAGTGAAGTAGAGCGACGAACTTTCGTTATAGCGTCAGCTCATCCCGAGGGCGACTGCAAATCGACTGTTTGGAAATCTTGACTCGACTGCGAAACGTTCGCCAAACGGCGCTGGGCGTAGCGGCGAACTACCGACTGCCAGTTCGCCGAAAGGCGCCAGCCGCGGTTCTCACAGCACGTAGAGGTCAGCGTCAGGTCAGAACCGACGCTAACGCGTTGCGGCGAACTAAAAGTCTGCGGCGAATCAATGCAAAATCGGCGTCAAAGCATTCACGATCGGCTGCTTGCCGGACGGTCCGACGAGTCGCGTCAATTCTTGGCCGTTTCGAAAGATGATCAATGTCGGTACGTATTCGACCTCGTAGCGCTGCGCCAATTCGGGTGACTCATCGATATCGACCTTCGCAACCGTCAGTTTCTCGCGGTACTCACCCGCGATCGCTTCCACATCCGGCGCTAGTGCCTTACACGGCCCGCACCACTCGGCCCAAAAGTCAACCAAAATCGGCTTCTCCGGTTCGCTGGCCAAGAGCGCGTCAAACGAATTCGTATCGACGGCCGCCGCATAGTGCGTACCCGGATCACTCGACGAGTTTGATGTTTGTGCGTTGCAACCGAACAAAACGGCAGCCAAGCCTAGCAAACCCATCATGTGTAAAACTGTCGTTGCTCGTGCTCGCAACATGATTAACGCTCTCCTTCAATAGCGATGGTAATTGAAATATCCCCAAGAACCGCGGCTAACGCTTTTCGGCGAACTGGTTGTCAGCGCGAGCTATTCTGACGCTGCCGCTTTCGTCAGCGTCTCGATCTCTTCGTCGCTCATGCGAATCTTTGTGGATTTGAGCATGTTCGCGAAGTGTTCTGCGCCGCTGGGCTCTGCAGGGAAGCCGATGTTGTTACCCGAGTCGGGCAAGTTCGAGGTGGCGAGCTTGTTGCCTTTTGCATCGAGAATCGCGAACCAAGGAATGCCACCTTCGGCACCCGCTCGCAAACGCTCCATGACGTCGGCGGCTCCGGTCCAGCGTTGATCGATCTTGACCCAGATATAATCCTGTTCCCACTGACGATTGTGCGATAACAGTCGGCTTAATCGGTGACAGGGACCACACCAGGTGGCCGTCTCTTGGATCAGTACGCGCTTGTTCTCTTGTGTGGCCTTGGCGAGTGCATCGTCAAGCAGTTTCTGCGCGTCAAGCGGCTTGGTGCGATGGGGATCGAGCATTTCTAGAAAACGCTCTTTGGAGAACTCATCATCTTTGCAGAGTTGCGTTTCGTCGGCCACCGCAAGCAACCTGGCATTGTGGTCAAGCAGGACGATGTAGAGCCCCGACGGGTTCTTCGTCAGATCGAGTTTCAGAGTTTGCGCCAGTGCCAGCGCGGCTGGTCGCTTGTCGCCGTCGGTCGGGATCGCCATGAAGCGAAAATCATCGGAGTATGCGCGAAAATCTTTGTCCTCGTAGCGAATCTCCATCAGCCGGCGTACGCGTGGATCTTTCGGGTCCGCGAACACAATAAGCAAGTTTTGATTCACGGTTTGAATCAACTCGGTCGCCTTCGCCAGGCGTTCTGCCGGCGTACCTGCAACCTCAAATGCCTGTTGCACTCGATCGTCTAGCGTTGGAGGGACATATGGTTTGGGCGGTGTCGGCATATTCGTCTCACCTAGGTCAACGGTTTGACCGGGCTCGACGGTGACTTTGGCGATGTTCAACAGATAGCCGCTGGGGTGGTCGTGAAGCGTGCAAACGTACTCCAGGCCGGCGGCGAGATTGGGCAGTGTGTATCGACCGGCTTCGTCTGTCATCACGACGGAGCCGAAGCGAACGCTCGAAAGCTGCCCCTTCACATCGGTAATCGAAATGCCAAAGTGCAACTTCACATTGGCAGCGGGGCCAGTTCCTTCTTCATTGAGCAAACGCCCGTGAGCCTGTCCAACTGGCCGCAGACGAATATCGGCAGTGGTTTGATCTGCCGAAATGACGACGACGTTTGCCAGTGACTTGTCGGCACTTTGGATATGCAGATATGTCGGTTCGGCGATTCGCTCGACACGGTAGTTGCCGTGCTCGTCAGTGCTTGCCCTCCAGTCATCGCTGTGACGAAAGTTTTGCACAACTGCCTGAATCTGTGCCGCGGGGACTGCTTCGTCGTTTGAGTCGTTGACAATCGATCCTGCTAGTTCAACGTTTCTGGGTGCATCAATTCGCAGGTCGACCTGTTTCTCGCGTTCATCGACGATCGTGAACTTTTCGGCATCAAAGCCGCTAAGGAACAGGGTGAACTCACCCGGACCTG
>JAGQPK010000695.1 GCA_020426755.1 Planctomycetales bacterium | reverse complement strand
ACTATGGCAAAAAACTCCGCTGAATCTCGCAGCTTGGTATTTTCAGACAGCAAATCGAACAAGTTCTGGGACATCGAGGTAGACGGCTCTTCTCACACGGTACGCTTCGGCCGTATCGGGACGGCCGGTCAGTCGCAGACAAAAGAATTCAGTTCGGAAAGTGAAGCCAAGAAGTCGTTTGACAAATTGGTCGCTGAGAAACTGAAGAAGGGTTACACGGATGCGGCCGGTGTAGCGAGTGGTACCGTCGTTGCATCAAAGAACGCGATAAGTGAAAAGCCCAAATCGCCAACGAGTGCGCGCCAGCAAACTGATGTGACCGTGGTCGAGGCGCCGCAGGTCAGCGCACCAGATACCGCGCCGCCTGTGCCGCCGCCGGCAGACGCCAGTGTCAATCTGGCCGTCACGCGCGTCATCGACCTAGAACCGCAAGAGTGGCTGCTCGCAAGATATCGACAACGCGTGCCACTTGAACGCAAGTCCGCGCCGTCGTTTGACAAGGACGAATGTATTGGTCGACTCGTGAAACTAGCCGTGCCATCATACGGTTGGATTCAATGGACAAAACTTCGGCTACCGGAGGAATTGTCGAAGGAAGAAGCGCATTTCTGGTTTGTCGCGATTGCTAACGAGCGAAAAAGCCGAAAGCCAAAACAACTCGTTGACCTGATGACGAACGACTTTACCGGAGCCGTCGATCTGGAAACGGTGATCCATACAATCGATTGGCGGACACCCGGTTGGCCGGACCTGATGGCACGCGCATTGTCGGTGTTGTTGTCGCCGCTGGATATGGTCGAGTTAATCATGTCGGTTGGCAATCCGACGTCGACTCCACGGGAAGCGCTGCCGTCGATGGCGACACTCTTACGGGCCTTCCAGATACACGTCGCGCCCTATCTAACGGACGACCAACTCAAACCGATTCATGAACGTCTTCGCAAGAATTGGGATCCGCTAAAGGAGCCAACAGCTGTTGATGAAGGGTTAGCGCCCGAATACTACTTGGCGGCTAGCGTCAATATGCACGACGAAGTCTACCAAGTAACTTCGCACTGGTCCGATGATCGCTTCAGCAGCTCCCCCGAACGAAGACTTTGTCAAATTCCGCAAGTGCTCGTACTCGGCTTGGGATCCGCCGATCGAATCGAAGCGGAGTGGCGGCGGCTGGGATTGAACGTGAGATCACATGAAGAGGCTCTCGAGTTGCTGGCCTGTACGGAATATTCGATGCTTGACTGCCTCGTCAAGAAGATCTTGGAACAAACGAACAAGGAATTGTGCCTCGAGTATCTCGAAATACTCGCACGCGTGCGCGCCCCCGAAGCTGCTCTGCCAATGCTCGAATGTAAATTGTCAGCTAAGTCGCCAGCAATTGCCCGCGAGTGGCTCGAAAAGAATATTGGGAACGCGATCACCGGATTGATCGAAGCGGTTGACTGCCGTGGCAAGCTGGCCGACGCGGCGATCGATTATCTGCGCGACGCAAAACGCAAAGGTTACGATCAGGTCATTGCTGCAGCAGTCCAGAACGCTAAGTCGGAGACTGCTGCCGCAAAGGTGACGGCGGAAGTGCTCGACTATCAAGAGAGAGTCTACGAACCGTTCGGCGAAAGCAGCACGCCAGCTTGGCTCTCGCAAGAGTTGGCGGCGTTGAAGCTCAAGCCGAAACGTTTGCCAACGTGGGCAACCGCGGCCACACTGCCGCCGCTGGTTGTTGGTGAAAGACGTTTAAGTGATCAGCAGGTGGATGTCGTCTTGCAGTTGTTGGCTGCGATGCCGATCACCGCACGTCATGCTTTGCTCTCGGCATTGCGTCAGCACACTAACGTTCAGGCCCGCGACGACTTTGCCTGGAAGCTATTCCAGAGATGGTCGGAAGATGGTTTTCCATCCAAGGATAAGTGGGCCATGGGCGCCATCGGTCAACTGGGCGATGCGGGATGCGTCTACAAACTTACACCGCTGATTCGTGTGTGGCCGGGGGAAAGTCAACACGCCCGCGCCGTGTTCGGATTAGAGTGTCTGCGCGCCATCGGCAGTAATGTCGCGTTGATGCAACTATCGGGCATGGCTCAAAAGTTAAAGTTCAAAGGCCTGAAGGCGAAAGCTCAGCAGTTCGTCGACGAGATCGCCAAAGAAAATGGTATGACGCGTGACGAACTAGAAGATCGTGTCGTGCCCGATTGCGGACTGGATGAAGATGGGCGTCGCGAGTTCTCGTTCGGCGCGCGTCGTTTCTCGTTTGTGCTCGGCGGCGATCTCAAGGCGATGATCCGTGACGAGAACGGCAAGGTACGCGCGAATCTCCCGGCTCCCGGTGCCAAGGATGATGAAAAGATCGCAGCGGAGTCCGTCGCCGAATGGAAATTGCTCAAAAAGCAAATCAAGGACGTGGCCACGATTCAAGTCGGTCGACTTGAACAAGCGATGGTGACCGGTCGCCGCTGGGACGTTGCGGATTTCGAAACGTTGCTCGTTCGTCATCCACTCATGACCCATCTGATTCAGAAGCTCATTTGCGGCGGATACGACACCCAAGGCAAACGCCTGCTGACCTTTCGCGTCACCGAGGAGCGTGACTACGCAAACTCTGATGATGATGCGATTAGCCTGGCGGACGTGGCCCTCGTGGGCATCCTGCATCCGCTCGATATGTCCGAAACGGATCGTGCGCAGTGGGGCGAAGTCATCAGCGACTACGAGATCGTGGCGCCTTTTCCGCAACTCGGCCGCGCCGTCTACAGTTTGGAACCGGATGAGGGAACGAGCGAAGAGCTTGGTCGCTTCCATGGACTTTCACTCTACGCCCCATCGCTGGTCTTCACGTTGGAGAAGTTAGGTTGGACTCGCGGCGTCGCCCTCGATGGCGGGTCATTCGACGAACACTCGAAGCAGTTTCCGGCCGCACAGGTGACTGCTGTCATCGGCTATGATGGCTACGTCGGCATGGGATACATCGATCCCGATGCGTTGCTGACCACTTCCTCCGTCCATTTTGTGCAAGGTATGCGTGAGCGTTCGGGCTATGGCTGGGGATCGGAGAACAAGCTGGAATTAGCAGCGGTACCGCCGATTGTGATCAGCGAAGTGATTGCCGATCTACAGGTCTTGAAGAGTAAGGCAAAGTGAGTCAACTGGAATGGCGAAAGCGCAAGTGGCGTCAGGAAAATCGGCAAAGCTTACGAAGCAAATGACAAGCGACGATGTGTCATTGCAGCGGCCCGCAGCAGAGTTCTTGTATGCTGACGAGTTGGCCGCACTAGAGCACGCTTCGGCCAGTGAACCGCGGCCGCCGGGCTGGCGACTCACGCCGCGCGCAACGTTGTCGTTCGTCTTGGACGACGAGTCATTGGGGATTGCGCAAAAGTTTGTTGGACGGCGCGCATTCCTTGAGCGGTGTATCGTCTCGCTGGCTACCAATCGAGGATTGATGCTGATCGGCGAACCGGGTACGGCGAAGAGTTATCTGAGCGAACTGTTGGCGGCTGCAATTAGCGGTGATTCGACGCTTACCATTCAAGGC
>JAGQPK010000694.1 GCA_020426755.1 Planctomycetales bacterium | reverse complement strand
TCAACCGATCAAGGCTCGCAATGGAAATCACTCGGTCCTGGCCTACCAGCCCGTGCTCAGGTGTTTGATCTGGAACTCGTTGCCGGAACGCTATTCGCGGGACTATACAATCGAGGACTATTTGTTTGGAACGAGCAAGCAAGTGAGTGGAACAAATCCGGCGACGTGGTACCCCTGGTCCTGGCGACATGTCACCGCACACTGCTCGCTGGACATAATCCGGGAGGCATTCACCGAAGTGTCGATCGTGGAGTCAATTGGCTGAACGTCAGCGACGCATTACAAGAGACGCGCGCAACTTTGCCAGCTAACGCGCCAGTTTGGGAACTCGCTGCCAATGAAACGATTGCGTTGGCAGGGGTGTCAACGGGCATTTACTACTCCGAGGACCACGGCCGCACTTGGACTCGTTCAACCCAAGGCCTACCTCAGCAATCCCCCGGAGTTGCGTTTCTCATCACCACTGAGTCGATCTTAGCTGCAAGCGTAGTCGGGGAATACGAGCGTAAGTGAGGGCAACATTCGGCCGCAGCCGTCATGCGGCACGAAGCCCCAATTCGAAATTCTTTCATCGATCCGGTGGACCATGCAACGGCTCCCATCAATTATGTTTCTTTGAATATTTGAGTCCGTACGGTAGCGATCCTCGCTGCTTCGACATGACCACATCGCAGCCAAATGAATCGCCTGCGAACAACAGCGTCAAGCGATTATGTGCTTTCAATCCAGCCATTCGCAATACCTGCACAATTCGCTTGCGGAATGGAGTACACATCCGTACCCTAGAGGGGATCCACCCACGCTGGCGGTTACAACGCGATTCGCCTGATTTGTCGTCTTAATAAAGCAAAGTCGCTACGCAAGGGACTGGTCAATCGTGCCTGACGGACGCCTTAGTAGCTAGGACAAATTATGACGAAGCATCTCATTCTGTTTGCTGCCCTCACCGTACTAGTAAATAACGTTCGCGCTGACACGTTCACTTTTGGCAATGAGACGATTGATATCGAGCTGGTGATTATCGACGCCCCACAGAACGTACCTGACCTGTCACGAACTGCGAATCCAGCATATGCCGGCTCGATTCCCTACACGTTTGAGATTGCGAAGCATGAGGTCACAGAAGCAGCGTTTGACGTAGTCGCAGCTGTGGCGGGATTTGATGGCGAACACAAAGTCGCTGGCCCCGACAAACCCGTTATGGTTAACTGGCTGCAGGCGGCACAGTTTGTGAATTTGCTCAATACCAGCCAGGGATTTGAGCCAGCATACAAGTTTGTCGAAGGCACGTTTTCCGCTTGGTCAAGCGATGACGAAGGTTTTGATCCAGGCAATTCATTCCGAAATCGTGGTGCGGCCTATGTATTGCCTGATGTAGACGAATGGTACAAATCGGCATACTTCGACTCCGAGTCAACAAGCTACTTTCGGTATACAACCGGATCGAATCAGCCCCCCAAGCCGGTCGAGGACGGCACGACCCCAGGCACTGCAGTTTGTAACGCATTTCCGCTTGAACCAGAACCAAGAGGCCCCGCCGATGTATTTGCAGCCGGCGGACTGAGCCCTTACGGCACGATGGCTCAAGGCGGCAACGCTCAGGAGTGGAATGAGACTGAACTTGATCTTGTCAATGACACGTTGGACACCAATTGGATCGTTCGCGGTGGCTCTTGGAATGGTGACTGCAACTTCGCTGATAATCGCGTTTTAAGTTCCTTCGCCAATCAAACCTCGACTGCCGGCTTTCGTGTTGGCAAAGTTACTCCGGCGCCGTTTGTGCGCGGGGACTTCGACCGAGACGGCGTGCTGGGCATAGCCGACCTTGAATTTCTCATCGCACATGCCGTGATTGGATCGAATTCGGTCCGCTTCGCTCATGACCTTGATGGCAATCACATGATCGAGTCCGATGATGTGAAGATCTGGCTGCACGAACTTTTCGGTACCTGGCTGGGAGATGCGAATCTCGATGGCGAGTTCAATTCAGCCGACCTAGTGACCGTGCTCACCGCTGGTGGTTACGAAGATGCAATCGCCGGCAATGGGACGTGGGCCAGCGGCGACTGGAACGGAGATGGCGAGTTTACTACCTCCGACCTGATTCTCGCGTTCGAAGATGGCGGCTACGAGCAAGGTCCGCGAAACGCCGTCGTACCGGTGCCGGAACCAGGCAGCCTGACACTCTTGATGTGTGGCATCGTCAAGCTCGCGGCGCACCGCCGGCGGGCCAATTAAGTCTTTCTCGAAATAGATATCGCGGCTTGTCGACTGGCCGTCGATCTTTACCGGGCAAACAGTGTACGGAATCGACGCTTACCTAATCATCAACTGAAGTCCGCTCAGCCCGCTCGGTGAATCAACCAACCACGGGATGATTGCAGTTCGTCTGGCATATTGTGAGACGACTTCACTGATGAGCGGACTTTCCGCACGTTGCCGACCAACCAAGATGCGGTCGGTTACGTCAAGCGGCGTCAACGATTGATTCACGACCCAAGCAAATGGCTCGATCGCCGCTCGGCGCAAGTCGTCTTGCAATTTGGCGGCTTCGTGTACAGGTGTGGATTCCGGCAAGGTCACCACCAGGATCCTGGTAAAATCCGGATCGCGGAGACGAGGCAGCAGGTTCTCGACAAACTCCGGCATGCGCGTCGCCTGCCGAGTTACCTCGCGATGATACGCGAGCGCCGAATCAAGGAGCAAGATCGTATGGCCTGTCGGCGCGGTGTCCAACACGACAAGCTTGTCCTCGCCTGCCGCGACTGCTTCTGCAAAAGCACGAAACACGGCGATTTCTTCGGTACATGGTGAGCGCAGGTCCTCGTCCAGCAGCGCCCGCCCGACATCGTCGAGTTCGGCACCTGCAGTATGCATCACTTCCTCACGATACGCTGCCGTTACCTTCGCCGGATCAATCCGACTCACACTGAGATTTGCCACCGCATCTTCGGCGACCGCCATAGTGACATCTCCAGCCGGATCGGTTGTCGTTAAGTGAACCTGCAGGCCCTTGTTAGCCAACCCGATCGCCACGGCCGCAGCGACACTCGTCTTACCGACGCCACCTTTGCCCATGGTCAGCACCACACCATGGTGCTGCTGCGCAAGCTCATCAACGATTGCTCGTAGTGATGTCACCGTCGGTTCAGTCGCAGATGCTGCAACAGCCGTTACTGACTCGTCGTCCTGAGCTGTGCCACTCGCTGTGCCGCCCATGTTACGGAGCGACTCAATGCCGAGCAGACTACGTCGCGCTAAGGGAACGGTTGTACGCGGCAGCGTCGACAGTCGCGCTGACATTTGGGCGAGCGCGGCAAGACAACGTTGCTGCATCGCGATTGCGATCGGATCAGAGTGATCGTCGGGAGTGAATACACCGTTCACAACCAAGTGTTGATTGTCGATGCCCAACGCACTCAACTCGTGGCTCGTACGGTCTGCTTCGCGCAACGCTGAGACCTCGGGCCGTGTCACCAGCACCAGTGTGGTTTGCGCTCGCTCACCCAGTATTTCGACAGTCGCTTGGTAA
>JAGQPK010000693.1 GCA_020426755.1 Planctomycetales bacterium | reverse complement strand
CGCACGCATTCAACGCGCCGCGTGCTGGGCACATGCGCGCCGCAAGTTTGACGAGTGCCGCGCGAATCATTCGCAACATTGTACGGCCGTGTTGGCAATGATCCGTGAGCTGTTTGATCTGGAAACGCGTGCGAAGCGGTGGACGACCGAGCAACGGCTCGAACTACGGCGTACCGAGTCCACACGCATCCTGCAGTCTCTCCGCGAATACCTTGATGGCCCCGCTACGGAACGACTGCTACCCAAGTCGGACTTGGCGGAAGCAGTTAACTACGTCAAGAACAACTGGGAAGCGCTGTCGCTGTTCACTGTTGATGGACGGGCAGTACGATAGTTTCGTGACCACGGAGCTTCTGCACTTGGAACGCGTGATCTGGGATCAACCGTGAAACTTAGCCCAACACGTTGCGTCCTCATTCGAAGCGCCGGGCGCGACGCTTAATCGGTGGGAGTCGGAAGGACAACAACATCAGAGACCGCGCGTGATCGGCACGCGGACGCGACGGATCGAGTCGACGACGGCTGTCGCCGCGGATGCACCGATCTGACCTGGCATGTTGGGGATTTTGCAGGGGTGGCTCGTCCGAGCCCCTCTGATCACGCGTGCGGACGATTCCCTGCTACTTGCCAGGGCCTTCCAGCATGGCACGCTGCATGAGAGTTTCAGCTTCGGCAGAATTGGCGCTATACTGATCGTCGAAGTGAACGATTTTTCCCCGTTGAAAGACCATTCTGTAAACGACTAATTCTGCTTTCGTCGCGTCAATCCCTTTTTCGGCAAGCCCACGCAATTGAGCAGGAATCCATTGCGCGGCGATGACTTGATTATCATCGCAAACAACGAACTCGGTGACCCAGCGACTCAGATCCGGTACCTCGAGTGTCTCAAAAAAAATACGGCACGCGCGATCCATCGCCTCAATGCCGACGTGACGGCCGGCGAAGGGGAGAATGGAGGGGTCACCTGGCATAAAGAAGACGATGTCTTCATCCAAGAAATGACGGCAGTGGGAAACAACGTCGCCTTGATGTTCGCGCAGATTATCGATGAACTCGAGTGCCAACGCTTTTGGGTCCGAAATCAGATCTTCCGCATAGAGTGGTTTCTCCGACGTACTGAGCACAGACGCAAGCAGCGCGAGCGTATCGAAACGCAACCTGCCATTGGACTCAGCTTTGGCGATGAGGCGAACGCTCAGGTCAGCCGCTGCCGCGAGTTGCTCTTGGGTCCATTCACGCTGGAATCGACGGGATCGCAACAGGTCGCCGTTGCATGGATGGCTTCGCTTGGAGGGCGGGGGCTGCTGCGACATCACTTCAATTCGCCTTTCGGCCAGCGAGTACACCTTGCGACTGCCAGGGGGTGGTGCAGGAACGTGCAGGTTGCGTTCATGGACCTCCTCTGACGGGGCGGTATACTGGCCGCCACCGTTACAAGTGGAAAATTCTAGCAAAAACTTATAACGGTACCAACCTGAACCGTCATGGTCAGCTGGTGGGGGCGTTCGATAAGCGTCTGCTGTCACGCAAGTGTTGTGGCAGCAACGCTTTGTGTCGCAGTTCGTTGGTTTCGATGGGCATCTCTCGTTCTGACGGCTTGTCCCCACAACAGGGGAAGCGCTTCTCGCCGCTTCTTGGCAGCCGACCCACCATCCGTTCCTTCAGCCTGTGACCAATCCACATGATGAGACACCGTAGCCGCCGCAGCGGCCGTCGACGAGATCAACTCAAACGCTCGCATACGATGGAGTTTCTGGAGCAGCGTTTAGTGTTGGCGACAACGCTCATTTCCGACGAGCTGCTAGTGAATGATTTTGTACCGCGCTATCAGGCGGATACAGGAGCGTCGACTGCGGTCGCGGCGTCATCGGACCGGATGGTGATCGCGTTTGAAGGGAAAGGGCCAACGGATTCCGATGGCGTACACGCGAAGCTGTACGGGAGCGATGGGCAAGAACTGTCAACTGCGTTCCAGGTGAATACGACACGTGTGGGCAGCCAGGAGCAACCCGTTGTTGGCATGGCCAGTGACGGATCTTTTGTCGTCGGCTGGTCGGGACGGGGGCCCGGGGATAAACAGGGCATTTTTCTGCGGAGGTTTGACCGCGCCGCCGTGCCGTTGACTGGTGAGATCCGCGCTCATTCTCCAACTGGTGGCGCGCAGCAAGATCCGGCAATCGCAGTATCCGCCGGCGGCAACTTTGTTGTTGCCTGGGATGGAACCGGCCCAGGCGATTTTGACGGTGTATTTGCCCAACGCTTTGATTCGGGAGGTGGACTTGCCGGATCAATGCAGCTAGTCAACTCGACCGTTGACGGCCAGCAAGCGTTCCCTGCGGTTGCCATAGCGAATGACGGTACATTCGTGGTGACCTGGAGCAGTCGTCATCAGGACGGCAGCGATTGGGGAGTTTACGGCCAGCGATTCGCCGCCAACGGGACACGCATCGGCGGCGAGTTCGCGGTGAATACGTACCAGCTGGCGAGTCAAGTTCATTCGTCTGTCAGTATGAGTGAGAATGACGGCGAGTTTGTGGTGACCTGGAGCAGCTATGGGCAGGACGGGGACAGTTGGGGAGTGTTCGGCCAACGATTCTCGTCGAACGGCGCACGAATTGGTTCCGAGTTCTTAGTCAACGCTGCAACGCAGGGCCACCAACTGAATTCGACCGTGACGTTGTCAGAATCCGGAGGGATGCTCGCTGCTTGGTCGACGGGTATTCCAGACGGAAGTGGCTGGGAAGTCCATGCTCAGTCGTTGACGGCGGAAGGGGAAGCGGACGGTGATGCAATCGTTGTGAACCAGGGCAACTCGGGCTTTGCCTCTGGACACCAATCGCTGCCAGCTATCGCAGCGAACGGCACATCGGCGACAGCGGCTTGGAGTGGAAACGGAACGGATGACCATCAAGGCGTTTTCTTTGCAGCTTTGGCGGCGGAAGGCGAAGTCGATACTCCAGAACTGGCGGCGATTCCGGATCAAGTGATCAATGAGGAAACGCTGCTAACCTTCGATGCGGTGGGTATCGGATGCACAGGGACGGGGGTCTATACGTTGGGGGAAGATGCTCCAACCGGCGCCAGCATCAATGGGCTCAATGGCAAGTTCGCATGGCAACCGACAGAGGAGCAAGGACCAGGCGAGTATGCCGTAACAGTTCACTATGCCTGCGCCGCCGACGTCAGCACGCGCGTGTCCCAGACGGTGAACATCTCAGTGTTAGAAGTCAATCTTGCGCCGACCATTGGCCAGGTCTCTGATCTTGAGATTGAACAGGACAGCACGCTCGTGGTCGTGGTGACCGCGATGGATCCCGACGTGCCTGCCAATTCATTGACATTCCGGCTCGACGAGGGGCCGACCGGAGTCGACTTCAATACAGCGACGGGCGAACTCCGTTGGACTCCAACTGCGGAACAAGCTGGTATTACGCATCCATTTCGGGTGTCGGTGTTTGACGATGGCAATCCCGTCATGGATGACACCACCGCGTTTAACGTGACCGTGATCCCAATCGTGGAGCCGAATCTAGCG